>NZ_JBIUWN010000026.1:26289-62156 GCF_044743485.1 Pseudomonas sp. NPDC087614
ACAATCTCACAATCTATACATACACTACAATCATACAAACAAGATTGCGACGCGAGCAGCCGAAGGCTTTGCCGGCGTCCATCAGTTCTTGCGGGACATCGCGGATGCCCAGGTAAGTCAGGCGGATCGGCGCTGCGATGGCGAACACCACCGTGGAGATCAGGCCCGGTACCACGCCCAGCCCGAAGAGGGTCAGGGTAGGAATGAGGTAAACGAAGGTGGGTACGGTCTGCATCAGATCGAGAACCGGACGCATCAATGTGTAGAACATCGGTTTGTGCGCGGCGACGATGCCCAACGGCACGCCGATGACCACGCAAACCAGGGTTGCGAACATGACCTGGGCGAGGGTTTCCATGGTTTCCTGCCAGTACCCCAGATTGAGGATCAGCAGGAAGGATGCAATCACAAAAGCAGTCAGTCCCCATTTGCGCTGGATGAAATGGGCGAGTACGGCGATGAGGCCGATCAAGACAAAAGGGTTGAACCAGGTGAGCGCAAACGTCACGCCGTGGATCATCGTTTCCAGTGTCACGGCGATTGCGTCGAATGTATTGGCGCCGTGGTCGGTCAACCATTCAACGAAACCCGCGATGTACTGGCCTAAAGGTATTTTCTGATCAATCAGCATGGTAGTGAACGTCCGCATGCAAGGAATAAACAGTCCGGGCGAGCGCACTCGCCCGGCATAAGGCGATTACTGCGCGAGCTTGGCTTTCACGGCCGCAAGGCCTGGTTTACCGTCAATGGTGGTCACGCCAGCGAGCCAGGTATCGAGTATCTGTGGATTTTTCTTCAGCCAGGCTTTGGCTGCTGCTTCGGGCTTCATCTTGTCGTCGAGAACATTGCCCATCAGCTCACTTTCCATGTCGACGGTGAACTCCAGGTTCTTCAGCAACTGGCCGACATTGCTGCACTCTTCGACATAGCCCTTGCGGGTGTTGGTGGCCACGGTGGCGGCGCCGAAATCCGGGCCGAAGAAGTCATCGCCCCCGGTCAGGTATTGAATATGGAAGCGTTTGTTCATCGGGTGGGGTGCCCAGCCCAGGAATACGACCGCGGTGTCACGTCTCTGGGCGCGATCGACCTGCGACAGCATCCCCGCTTCGCTGGATTCCACGATTTTGAAGCCGGCGTCTTTCAGGCCGAAAGCGTTTTTGTCGATCATGCTCTGGATCAGACGGTTACCGTCGTTGCCTGGCTCGATGCCGTAGATCTTGCCGTCGAGTTCTTTCTTGAATTTGGCGATGTCGGCAAAGTCATGCAGACCTTTGTCGTACAGGGCTTGCGGCACGGCGAGGGTGTATTTGGCGCCCTTGAGGTTGGTGCGCACGACGTCCACGGTACCGGCATCGCGGTAGGCCTTGATGTCGTTTTCCATGGTCGGCATCCAGTTGCCGAGGAAAATGTCCATGTTCTTGCCGTCGGCCAGGGACTTGTAGGTCACCGGTACGGAAATCATGGTGGTCTTGGTTTTGTACCCCAGTGCGTCGAGTACGACGCTGGTGGTGGCGGTTGTCACGGTGATATCGGTCCAGCCGACATCGGAGAAGTTGACGGTGCTGCATTGTTCCGGTTCTGAAGCCTGGGCCAGAAGAGGAAGACTGAGCATGGCGGCCAACAACAACGAGGGGGAACCTTTCATGGGGGGACTCCTGAGTGTTTTTTGGGCGGTGTTCCGACGGGATACCCGCACTTATGAATGTTGCGGTCGGTAGGTGCGTGAAACGTGTTCTGACACGCAGCCTTGCAATCAAGTCGTAAATGATCATGTACCAGTGCATATCGGACGCCTACAGGTAGGGTCGCATCCAGTACAGGCGTGGTCGCATCTAGTGTCGGTAACGTCGCTTACAGCTTTTTTCCACCCATTGACGGCTCCCTGGGCCACTAAAAAGCGAGTGGATAGAGCCTCACCGACACACGGCGTTAGTGGACAAGACTACGTCGGTGTCAGACGTCAACCTTACGGCAAAAACCGGAAGATGTGCGAATTCCGGCGTCAAGCGTAGTTGCTGCGCCGCCCGGCGCAGCCGTGTCGGGACGTGTTTGAACTTGAGATATTCGCCCATGGCAATCAGCGTTTTCGACCTGTTTAAAATCGGCATTGGCCCTTCCAGTTCCCATACTGTGGGCCCGATGCGCGCCGCTGCTCTGTTCGTGCAAAGCCTGCGAGAAAAGGCCCTGCTCGATGACGTTCGGCGTGTCGAAGTTCAGCTTTATGGATCGCTGTCGGCCACGGGTATCGGCCATGGCAGCGACAACGCGGTGATCATGGGATTGATGGGCGAATGGCCTGATGCAATCGATCCCGCACAGATTGGCCCGCGCATCCAGGCGCTACGCGAAACCGATACGCTCTTGCTGGACGGTCGCCTGACGGTACCCTTTGTCTGGGCCCGGGACATGCGTCTGATCGAGGAGAACCTGCCTTTCCACCCCAACGCCATGACGCTGATCGCCGAAGGTGATGGCGCTACCCTGCATCGCGACACCTATTACTCGGTCGGTGGCGGTTTTGTCGTGGATGAGGCGCAAGCCTGCAGCGGTGTGGTGGATCTGGATCGCACCGAACTGCCCTATGACTTCTCCAGTGCCGTGGAGTTGTTGGCGCTGTGCAAGCAACACAACTTGCGCGTCGCCGACTTGATGATGGCCAACGAAAAGGTCTGGCGCAGCGAAGAGGAAATCCGCGCCGGGCTGATGAAACTCTGGCGAGCGATGCAAGATTGCGTCGAGCAAGGCCTCAAGCACGAAGGCATCCTGCCTGGTGGGTTGAATGTGCGTCGGCGTGCGGCGAAGTTGCATCGCAGCCTGCAGGAATTGAACAAGCCCAACGTGATCGGCTCGACGCTGAGCGCGATGGAGTGGGTCAACCTGTTCGCCCTTGCCGTGAATGAAGAGAACGCGGCGGGCGGGCGGATGGTCACGGCGCCGACCAACGGTGCGGCGGGGATCATTCCGGCGGTGCTGCACTACTTTATGAAGTTCAGCGAAGCGGTCACCGACGCCAACGTGGTCGACTACTTTCTGGCGGCGGCGGCGGTGGGGATTCTGTGCAAAAAGAACGCGTCGATTTCCGGTGCCGAAGTCGGTTGTCAGGGCGAGGTCGGGTCGGCCTGTGCGATGGCGGCGGCAGGGCTGGCGGAGATTCTTGGCGCTTCGCCTGAGCAGTTGTGCAACGCGGCGGAAATCGGCCTGGAACATAACCTCGGTTTGACCTGCGATCCGGTAGGCGGCCTCGTCCAGGTGCCGTGCATCGAGCGCAATGCGATTGCGGCGGTGAAGGCGATCAACGCCGCGCAAATGGCGTTGCGTGGCGATGGTCAGCACTTCATCTCGCTGGACCGGGTGATTCGCACCATGCGTGATACCGGTGCCGACATGCATGACAAATATAAAGAAACATCGCGCGGTGGGTTGGCGGTCAGCGCGGTTGAGTGCTGAAACCGAGTGGCTTCAATCGTTAGCAGGCTAGCGACCACAGTCGATTCGTATCGATCAGAAAACCTGTGTAAACCAACCTGCCGGCGATTGGGCCAGACCAGTCAAAACTGCGCGCTAAATGAACACGGTTAAGCAAACACGCCACCTTTTGGCGCGTCGCAATCAGATAAGAGTCTTTCCCACCTGTAACAGGCAATCAGCACACCCTACCGTCCGTCACCTGTGCCTGTGGTGACACTCCTGTGCAACGGCGCGCAGCCCCGTTCCCACAAGTGATACCGATCTGCTCACAGGCAACGGAGCAGAGCTTTGCCCCTCGCTGATGGCACTTCCAAGCACCCTTCGCCGGAGGTCTCATATAGACGCGTCGTGATGTCGTTTTCAGGAGTTATTGAATGGCCATTCAATTTTAGGCATGGCAATTGCTCTGTCATAACAAAGCCCGTCTCCCACTCGAGAACGCTGGCAAAAACAAGAGCCTCCGCCTGAGGCCTTCACCCGCTTTGTGTGAGGAGATACCGCGATGACGTCGTTCAACTCAGGGGCTCAACCCCAGAACCGTGCGCCTCAATCCATCGGCTTTCTGCTGCTGGACAATTTCACGCTGATTTCCCTGGCCTCTGCGGTTGAGCCGCTGCGCATGGCCAATCAGTTGTCCGGTCGTGAACTGTTTCGCTGGAGCACCCTCACCGTCGATGGCGGCCAGGTGTGGGCCAGTGACGGCCTGCAAATCACGCCCGACGCCTCGATGCACAAAGCGCCCCCGCTGGACACCGTGATTGTCTGTGGCGGTGTCGGTATCCAGCGCACCGTGACCCGTGAGCACGTCTCCTGGCTGCAAAGCCAGGCGCGTCAGTCGCGTCGTCTGGGTGCCGTGTGCACCGGCAGTTGGGCCTTGGCCTGCGCCGGGCTGCTCGACGGTTTCGATTGCAGCGTGCACTGGGAATGCCTGGCGGCAATGCAGGAAGCTTTCCCGCGCGTGGCCATGAGTACTCGCTTGTTCACCCTCGACCGCAACCGCTTCACCAGCTCCGGCGGCACCGCGCCGCTGGACATGATGCTGCACCTGATCAGCCGCGATCACGGCCGTGAACTGTCCGCCGCGATCTCGGAAATGTTCGTCTATGAGCGCATCCGCAACGAACAGGATCACCAGCGCGTGCCGCTCAAGCACATGCTCGGCACCAACCAGCCGAAGCTGCAGGAAATCGTCGCGCTGATGGAGGCCAACCTTGAGGAACCGATCGACCTCGACGAACTGGCGGTGTATGTCGCCGTGTCCCGTCGTCAGCTCGAGCGGTTGTTCCAGAAATACCTGCACTGCTCGCCGTCGCGTTACTACCTCAAGTTGCGTTTGATTCGTGCCCGGCAACTGCTCAAGCAGACGCCGATGTCGATCATCGAAGTGGCTTCGGTGTGTGGTTTCGTCTCAACGCCGCACTTCTCCAAGTGCTACCGCGAATACTTCGGCATTCCGCCGCGTGACGAGCGCGTTGGCTCCAACACCACCCAGCAGGTGGCGATGATGCAGTTGCCGCAGGCGATGGTGCTGTCGCCGCTGTCGGGGCCGATGTCGGCGTTGAGTCAGGCGCGTAATGAATCGACGTTTGCCAGCGTAAGGCTGTAAACCGAGTCATCGTTCATCGCCAGCAGGCGGGCTTCCACAGGATGGATGTCGATCACAAAAATGTGGTCAGACACAAAAACTGTGGGAGCCCGCCTGCTGGCGATTGGCTTGTTCAGGCGCTGTGGGTCTGTTGGTAGTGTGCCAATGCCGGCAACAACTGTTTGTCGATGGCTTGGCGCACAGCCGGCTGGATGCTCGCGCCGCTGGTGTACATGTCCTTGACCATTTTGCGCAATTCGAACGCCCGAGCATTGTCCAGACCCATTACGGCGAATTCACATGCCTGCTCGGCCGTCGAGCCGACCGGCACCTGTAATCCCAATGCCTTGAGCTGTCCCAACAGGTCTTCCTGATCGATCAAATCGGCAAACATCATGAGGCGAATCCTTCTTCAGCAACGGAGGTCGTGACTCGATTCTGGTAGGCAAGGGGAGGGACGGCAAGGGCGATTTGTCGCAGTGGCTGCTACGACTATGAACGGGTCGTTTTCGGCTAACTCGTTGTCAAAGGGAGTGGGCAAACTGGCTTCAGCTTGCAACACGACGGTTTGGTCACCCTCGCACGGCAGCTCCTCAACAGTACCCTCAGCCCCGATCCTGTCACGGCTTGTATCGGGGCTTTTTTTGCCTGTCCGTCAGTGAAACCGATCTGCGCAGCAAGCGCTCATCTCGCTCGATAATGGGTTTTACCGGGCCGGTGGCAGGGCAATGACGCGGCCGATGTAAGCGGGAGCGGGCAGGTCGGCCTGCTCGGCGACGATGGCTTGCAGACGGCTCAAGGTGTCCGCGCTGAACGGCGCCGAGCGCGGGCCGGCGAGGTCGACGTGCAGCAACATCTGCTCATTGCCGGCCAGCTCCTGGTCTTCCCCGACTTTGTGCAGGCTGTGATAGAGATGCAGGCGTTTGCTGTCGTGACCGATGATTTGCGTGCGTACTTCGACGTCGGTGTCGAGCTTCACTTCGTGCAGGTAGTTGAGGTGCAGTTCCAGGGTGAACAGCGAGTGGCCGCTGGCTTCGCGGTGGTTGCTGTCCATGCCGAGGCGATCCATCAGGGCGTCGGTGGCATAGCTGAAGATCAGCAGGTAGAAAGCGTCGCGCAGGTGGCCGTTGTAGTCGACCCAGTCGGGGATGATGCGGGTTTGGTAGGTGGTGAGGCTGGGCATGGTGTCAGATCCAACATTGATAGTGGCTGGGCTGCCGTCTTCGCGAGCAAGCCCGCTCCCACATGGGAATGCGGTCATCTGTGGGAGCGGGCTTGCTCGCGAAGGGGCCGGAACTGTTGAGCAAGGATTATTCGCTGAAACTCATTCCATGCTTCTCCTTGGTAGTCCTCACCGCCTCCAGCACCGCCAGCAGGCAATCATCACGATAGCGCTCCAGTGCCGAAATGCTGTGGCTGCCCAACTGATCGCTGGTGCCATCGACCACATCGTCAATCAACTTGTCGGTCAACTCCGGTGCCGGCAGATACGTCCATGGCAACTGCAACGCCGGGCCGAATTGCGACATGAAGTGACGCATTCCGGCATCGCCACCGGCGAGGGTGTAGGTCAGGAAGGTGCCCATGAACGACCAGCGCAGACCGGCGCCAAAACGAATCGCGTCGTCGATCTCGCCAGTCGTCGCCACCCCGTCGTTGACCAGGTGCAGCGCCTCACGCCACAGCGCTTCGAGCAGACGGTCAGCGATGAATCCCGGTACTTCCTTGCGCACATGCAGCGGACGCATGCCGAGTGATTCGTAGACTTTCATTGCCGCTTGTATAGCTTCCGGTGCGGTGTTCTTGCCACCGACCACTTCCACCAGCGGCAACAGGTAAACCGGATTGAACGGATGGCCGACCACGCAGCGTTCCGGGTGGATCGAACTCTCGTAGAACTCGCTCGGCAACAGGCCCGAGGTGCTGGAGCCGATCAGCGCATTGGGCTTGGCGGCCGAGCTGATTTTGCTGTGCAGTTGCAGTTTCAGTTCAAGGCGTTCCGGAGCGCTTTCCTGAATGAAATCCGCGTCGCGCACGCACTCCTCGATGGTCGCGACAAAGCGCAAGCGATCCTGCGACGCGCCCGGCGCCAGGCCGTTTTTCTCCAGCGCCCCCCAGGCATTGGCCACGCGTTTGCGCAGCGCCGCTTCAGCGCCGGGCGCCGGATCCCAGGCCACGACATCGAGGCCGTGGGCGAGGGCGCGGGCGACCCAGCCACTGCCGATGACACCGCTGCCCAGCGCGGCGAAGGTTTTGATTTCGGTGATAAAGCTCATGGTCACATCCTGAATAATTCGTAGAAACCTGTGGAAGCGGGCAAATGAGTGATGATTTATCCGCGCGGGGTCAGGCCCATTTTTTTCCGGCCCTCGGCCGGGGTCAGGACCCTGGCGCCCAAGCGGCTGAGTATCTCGGTGGCACGCTCAACGAGTTGACCGTTGGTCGCCAGCACGCCTTTGTCCAGCCACAGGTTGTCTTCCAGCCCGACCCGCACGTTGCCACCCAGCAGCACCGCTTGCGCGGCCATCGGCATCTGCATCCGGCCGATACCAAACCCGGCCCACACCGCGTCCGCCGGCAGGTTGTCGACCATGGCTTTCATGGTGGTGGTGTCGGCCGGCGCGCCCCACGGAATGCCCAGGCACAGCTGGAACAGCGGGTTATCGAGCAAGCCTTCCTTGATCATCTGTTTGGCGAACCACAGGTGACCGGTGTCGAAAATTTCCAGCTCGGCTTTCACGCCCAACTCGGTGATGCGTTTGGCGCCGGCGCGCAGTTGTGCCGGGGTGGAGACATAAATGGTGTCGCCGTCGCCGAAGTTCAGGGTGCCGCAATCGAGGGTGCAGATTTCCGGCAGCAGTTCTTCGACGTGGGCCAGACGAGTCAGCGGGCCGACCAGATCGGTGTTCGGGCCGAACTCCATCGGCTTCTCGCCAGCGCCGATTTCCAGATCGCCACCCATGCCGGCCGTGAGGTTGACGATGATGTCGACGTCAGCCTCGCGGATGCGCTCCATCACTTCGCGGTACAGCGCCACATCGCGACTGAACTTGCCGGTCTGCGGATCGCGGACATGACAGTGCACAACGGTGGCGCCAGCCTTGGCCGCTTCCACGGCGGCGGCGGCAATCTGTTTTGGGGTGACCGGTACGTGGGGGCTCCTGGCGGTCGTGTCGCCAGCACCGGTGAGTGCGCAGGTGATGATGACGTCGTGGTTCATGTGTCGGTTTCCTTCAGGCGTGATGGGGCTGTTCGCAGCCCTTTGCGGGCTGCGAAACGGTGATTCAGGGGGCTTTATTTGCTGGTCAGTTGCAGGTTTTCAGCGGCCGGTTTGCCGTCGAAAGTGGTCACACCTTCAAGCCAGCGCTGTTTGTCTGCCGGGTGATCCTTGAGCCATTGCTTGGCCGACTCGAAGGCGTCCTTGTGATCGAGCAGCGGTTGCATCATCCGGCTCTCGTCTTCAGCGGTGAACGTCAGATTGCTCAGCAGGCGACCGATGTTCGGGCACTGTTCGGCGTATTTCGGCGCGGTGACGGTCCACACGGTGGCCATGCCCTCGTTCGGGCCGAGGGCGTCATTGCTGCCGGTGAGGTAGGTCATCTTGACGTTGACGTTCATCGGGTGCGGCGCCCAGCCGAAGAACACCACGGCTTCCTTGCGACGCACGGCGCGATCGACGGCGGCGAGCATCCCCGCTTCACTGGACTCGACCAACTGGAACTTGCCGAGGCCAAACTGGTTTTTGGCGATCATCGCCTTGATCTGCGTGTTGGCGCCCGAACCCGGTTCGATGCCGTAGATCTTGCCGCCCAGTTCCTTCTCGAACTTGGCGATGTCGGCGAAAGTCTTCAGGCCCTTGTCAGCCAGGTACGTCGGCACGGCGAGGGTGGCGCGGGCGTCTTTGAGGCTTGGAGCGTCAAGGACTTTGACCTGGTTAGCCTCGACGAACGGGGTGATGGTCTGGGTCATCAGCGGGTTCCAGTAGCCGAGAAACAGGTCCAGACGCTGGTCGCGGATCCCGGCGAAGATGATTTGCTGGGACGCGCTGGTTTGTTTGGTGTTGTAGCCGAGGCCGTCGAGCAGGACCTGGGTCATGGCACTGGTGGCGATCACGTCGGTCCAGTTGACCACGCCCATGCGCACGTTCTGGCAAGACGCGGGTTCGGCGGCCATGACGCTGGCGCTCAAGAAAGCGGTACCGCTGAGTGCAAGAACGCAGCTGCTGATCAGTCGTTTCATGTCGGGTTCCTCGGCAGGTTGTTTATTGTGAGTTCCGGCGTCTGTTGCGCCGGTGATGCAAAGTTACGCAGCAACGCCCCCGTGAAAGCGCACTGCGGCGACTGGCACTTGCACTGTAGCGACCTGCGCGCTTGAACGACGACGACAATCGGCGTATCAACGAGCCACGCTACCCTCCCTCTCGTTAGCCGCGAATCGAGTGCGCACATGTCTCAGGATTTCTACTTTCTGCTGATGCCGGGGTTCTCCGCCATCGGCTTTATCTCGGCAATCGAACCGCTGCGGGTCGCCAACCGCTTTCGCGGCGAGTTGTACCGCTGGCATGTGCTGAGCGCTGACGGCGGGGCGGTACTGGCGAGCAACGGCATGTCGGTCAACGCCGACGCGGCGCTGGAACCGCTGAAGAAAGGCGCGACGTTATGGGTGGTGGCCGGGTTCGAACCACTGAAGTTCGCCACGCCGACGCTTGAACATTGGCTGCGGCGGCTGGACAACGAAGGCGTCACCCTCGGCGCCATCGACACCGGCAGCTTCGTTCTGGCTGAAGCGGGCCTGCTCGATGGCCATCGCCTGACCCTGCACTGGGAGGCCATTGACGCCTTCAAGGAATCTTATCCACAGCTCAGCGTGACCCAGGAGCTGTTCGAGATCGACCGTCGGCGCATCACCTCGGCGGGCGGTACGGCGTCCATCGACCTGATGCTCGACCTGATCGCCCAGGCCCATGGCCCGCAACTGGCAATTCAGGTCAGCGAACAATTCGTGCTGGGGCGCATTCGTCCGCGCAAAGATCACCAACGCATGGAAGTCGCCACGCGTTACGGGATCAACAACAAGAAACTGGTTCAGGTGATTGGCGAGATGGAACAACACAGCGAACCGCCGCTGACCACGTTGGCGTTGGCGGAATCGATCAAGGTGACGCGCCGGCAATTGGAGCGCTTGTTTCGGCTGCATCTGAACGACACGCCGAGCAATTTCTACCTGCGGTTAAGGCTGGAAAAGGCCCAGCAGTTGTTGCGCCAGACCGACATGAGCGTGCTGGAAGTGAGCATCGCCTGCGGGTTTGAATCGCCGTCGTATTTTACCCGCAGCTACCGGGCAAAATTCGCCCGCTGCCCCCGCGAAGACCGGCATACCGCCCAAACCTGAACGGGTGCACACGACACCCATGTGGGAGCGGGCTTGCTCGCGAATGCGGTGTGTCATTCAACAATGCAGTCGACTGACACGCCCTCTTCGCGAGCAAGCCCGCTCCCACATTTTGATCCTCTGTGCCGGGATGAACGGGTTACTTCTTGAGCAGCGCCGAACACGCAGCCTTATAAGCCTCATGCTGATACTTGTTCAGCGTCCCCGGCAGCTCGAAATTATGCTTCTTGGCCTGCGCATTGATCGTCTGTGGCGACAACAACGTCACTTCACAACCATCCAACAACTGAAACACACCCTCGATCTTGAACGTCGTTGGCCCACCGGCAAATTCGCCCTTCTTGCTGCGCTTCTTGATCGCAATCCGGTCAATCGAATGTTCGCGCACAAACGAGGCAACCTGCGCTGCGAAGCGTTTAACGTTTGCCGCCTCGTCATCATCCTCGAGGGCGATTTTCTTGGTGTTGAGCGCCACATGGCTCAGCGTTGCCCCGTCAAGGGAGGCCACGGCGATGATCGCTTCGCTGCCTTTGATTTCGATGCCGCAGATGTTCATGGGAATTCCTTTGAATGAAGAGGCCAGCCTACAACTCAAGCTGATTGGGCGTGATGCCAAACGCTGCTGCAATTTTCTCGCGGGTTGCCTTGCGTGGCTTCGCTACTGTTTCTTGTTGAGCGAACGCCGGCTGGGAAATTCCCAGACGTTTGGCCACTTCTTCCTGAGTCAGGTTCAGGTGTTCGCGCCAGGCACGGATCGGTGTCGCCCCGTCGACCATTCGACTGACCACCTCATGCGGGATCAGGTCGGGCTGCATTTTCTGTGCGACGTATTGAGCGTAGGGAATGACTACGAAGGCGGGGTTGCCCTCGGCATCGTTGATGATTTGGATGTCGGCAGATTGATTCATGGCGCTGGGAATATAAGTCTTTTATAAGATATTCGAATCTTTACTTATATTTTCCAGTCGGCCAATCCACAACGTTTGTCGGCATGTTGCCGAACTTCCAGAATCACTCCTGCCCAATCGACTCCAGAAACTCCGACCGTTCATCACTCATCCGCGCCACGCAGTCATTCTGCGCAATCTTGAACGCCTTGCTGCCCGCCGTCGCCGGGAACGCCTCCACCGCGCAATCCGCATCCCGGGTCTTCAGCCACTGCTGCTGGGCGGTTTTGAGTTTGGCGGTGATGTCAGCCAGTTGCGCCGGATTCTTGCCGTACGCCGTTTGCATGCGTTCGGTAAGGCTGGCGTAGTTGTCCTTGAGCAGGTCTTCGGCGGTGGTGCGGCTGTAGGTCGAGCATTCCAGGGTCTGGATGTCGTTTTCGACGGCGTCGCACGGGTTGTTGTCGGACTCTTCGGCGGCGTTTACGCCGGTCGCAATCAGGGCCAAAGCCAGGAAGATCGATTTCATTGATGTCGCCGCTCTTATCCAGTGGTGTTTGCAAGATGCGCCAGATTCTGGCTTAAGCGAGCAGGCTTGAACAGGTGGCCGTTCGGGGCGGTTAGTGACCCTTTGTCGCGGATTGACGCTTTCGGCAATTCCCCTGTCGTTTTTGCACCCGGTCGCCCCCGCACCGAGGCATATGCTGGCCCCAAAGCGCCGGCAGACGATTCGGCGCATGAATCGCCAATAAGGGGACGCCTGATGAGCCCAGCCGAATTACACGCCGACAGCATCGTTATCGACGGTCTGATCATTGCCAAATGGAACCGCGAGCTGTTCGAAGACATGCGCAAGGGCGGTCTGACGGCGGCCAACTGCACTGTGTCGGTGTGGGAAGGCTTTCAGGCGACCGTGAACAACATCGCTGCCAGCCAGAAGCTGATCCGCGAAAACAGTGACCTGGTGATGCCGGTGCGCACCACCGCCGACATCCGTCGCGCCAAAGAGCAGGGCAAGACCGGCATCCTGTTTGGCTTCCAGAATGCCCACGCCTTTGAAGACCAGATCGGCTATGTCGAGGTGTTCAAGCAGCTCGGCGTCGGCATCGTGCAGATGTGCTACAACACCCAGAACCTGGTCGGCACCGGTTGCTACGAGCGTGACGGCGGCCTGTCGGGTTTTGGTCGCGAGATCGTCGCCGAGATGAACCGCGTCGGCGTGATGTGCGACCTGTCCCACGTCGGTTCCAAGACCTCCGAGGAAGTCATCCTCGAATCGAAAAAACCGGTCTGCTATTCCCACTGCCTGCCGTCGGGGCTCAAAGAGCACCCGCGCAACAAGTCCGATGAAGAACTCAAGTTCATTGCCGACCACGGTGGTTTCGTCGGCGTGACCATGTTCGCGCCGTTCCTCGCCAAGGGCATCGATTCGACCATCGACGACTACGCCGAAGCCATCGAATACGTGATGAACATTGTCGGCGAAGATTCCATCGGTATCGGCACCGACTTCACTCAGGGCCATGGCCAGGACTTCTTCGAATACCTGACCCACGACAAGGGCTACGCCCGTCGTCTGACCAGCTTCGGCAAGATCATCAACCCGCTGGGCATCCGCACCGTCGGCGAGTTCCCGAACCTGACCGAAACCCTGCTCAAACGCGGCCACTCCGAGCGCGTGGTGCGCAAGATCATGGGCGAGAACTGGGTGAACGTCCTGAAGGACGTCTGGGGCGAATAAGCCACCGCACTTCTGAATCCTTTCCCTCGGCCGTCCGCGCCGAGGGCAACACACCAATTTTTCTGGAGTTAAGTTTCCATGGCCAAGATCGCCCCGCAATTGCCAATCGAAGTCGACAGCGAGACCGGTGTCTGGACCTCAGACGCCCTGCCAATGCTGTACGTGCCGCGCCACTTTTTCGTCAACAACCACATGGGCATCGAGGAAGTGCTGGGCGCCGACGCCTACGCCGAAATTCTCTACAAGGCCGGCTACAAATCCGCTTGGCACTGGTGTGAAAAAGAAGCTGAATGCCACGGCCTGGAAGGCGTCGCGGTGTTCGAACACTACATGAAACGCCTGTCGCAGCGCGGCTGGGGCCTGTTCAAGATCCAGGACATCGACCTCGACAAAGGCACCGCCAGCGTCAAGCTCGAACACTCGGCGTTCGTCTACGTCTACGGCAAGGTCGGGCGCAAGGTCGACTACATGTTCACCGGCTGGTTTGCCGGGGCCATGGATCAGATTCTGCAAGCCCGTGGCAGCAACATCCGCACCGTGGCCGAACAAGTCTACGGTGGCTCCGAAGAAGGCCACGATGACGGCCTGTTCACCGTCAAGCCGTTGTAAGTCGAGGAACCCGCCATGGCTTTCGAAGCAATGTTCCAGCCGATCCAGATCGGCAAACTGACCATCCGCAACCGCGTGCTCAGCACTGCGCACGCCGAGGTCTACGCGACTGACGGTGGCATGACCACCGACCGGTACGTCAAGTATTACGAAGAGAAAGCCAAGGGCGGCATCGGCCTGGCGATCTGTGGCGGTTCGTCCGTGGTCGCCATCGACAGCCCGCAGGAATGGTGGAGTTCGGTGAACCTGTCCACCGATCGCATCATTCCGCACTTCCAGAATCTGGCCGACGCCATGCACAAGCACGGCGCCAAGATCATGATCCAGATTACTCACATGGGTCGTCGCTCGCGTTGGGACGGCTTCAACTGGCCGACCCTGATGTCACCATCGGGCATCCGTGAACCGGTGCACCGCGCGACCTGCAAAACCATCGAGCCGGAAGAAATCTGGCGGGTGATCGGCAACTACGCTCAGGCCGCGCGTCGGGCCAAGGCCGGTGGGCTTGACGGCGTTGAGCTGTCCGCCGTGCACCAGCACATGATTGACCAGTTCTGGAGCCCGCGCGTCAACAAGCGCACCGACGAATGGGGTGGCACCTTCGAAGGCCGGATGAAGTTCGGTCTGGAAGTCTTGAAAGCCGTGCGCGCCGAGGTCGGTGACGACTTCTGCGTGGGCATGCGTATCTGCGGTGACGAGTTCCACCCGGACGGCTTGTCCCACGAAGACATGAAGCAGATCGCCAAGTATTACGACGACACCGGCATGCTCGACTTTATCGGTGTGGTGGGCTCGGGTTGTGACACTCACAACACCCTGGCCAACGTGATCCCCAACATGAGTTATCCACCGGAGCCTTTCCTGCATCTGGCGGCCGGGATCAAGGAAGTGGTCAAGGTGCCAGTGCTCCACGCACAGAACATCAAGGACCCCAACCAGGCCACGCGGATTCTTGAGGGGGGTTACGTCGACATGGTCGGCATGACCCGTGCGCACATCGCTGACCCGCACCTGATCGCCAAGATCAAGATGGGCCAGATCGACCAGATCAAACAGTGCGTCGGCGCCAACTATTGCATCGATCGCCAGTATCAAGGTCTGGACGTGTTGTGTATCCAGAATGCTGCAACGTCCCGTGAATACATGGGCGTGCCGCACATCATCGAGAAATCCACCGGACCGAAACGCAAGGTTGTGGTGGTCGGTGCCGGCCCTGCCGGGATGGAAGCGGCGCGCGTGGCGGCCGAACGTGGCCACGACGTGACCCTGTTCGAGAAGAAGGAATTCATCGGCGGGCAGATCACCACGGCGTCGAAAGCGCCGCAACGTGACCAGATCGCCGGCATTACCCGCTGGTTCCAACTGGAACTGGCACGACTGAAAGTCGACCTGCGTCTGGGCACCGCTGCCGATGCAGCGGCCATCATGGACCTGCGTCCGGACGTGGTCGTACTGGCAGTGGGCGGGCATCCGTTCCTGGAGCAGAACGAACACTGGGGCGCCGCCGAGGGGCTGGTGGTCAGCAGTTGGGACGTGCTTGACGGCAAGGTTGCGCCGGGCAAGAACGTGCTGGTCTACGACACCATTTGCGAGTTCACCGGGATGTCGGTCGCCGACTTCCTCGCCGACAAGGGCAGCCAGGTCGAAATCGTCACCGACGACATCAAACCGGGCGTGGCCATCGGCGGTACGTCGTTCCCGACCTACTACCGCAGCATGTACCCGAAAGAAGTGATCATGACCGGCGACATGATGCTGGAGAAGGTCTACCGCGAAGGCGACAAACTCGTCGCGGTGCTGGAGAACGAATACACCGGTGCCAAAGAGGAGCGGGTGGTCGATCAGGTGGTGGTGGAAAACGGCGTACGTCCGGACGAGGAAATCTACTACGCACTCAAAGAGGGCTCGCGCAACAAGGGGCAGATCGACGTCGAAGCGTTGTTCGCGATCCAGCCGCAGCCATCGCTGAGCACCACCGGTGACGGCTACTTGCTGTTCCGCATCGGCGATTGCGTGGCGCAGCGTAATACCCACGCCGCCATTTATGACGCCCTGCGGCTCTGCAAGGATTTCTGACGGCGAGCACAAAACCCTGTGGGAACGGGCTTGCTCGCGAATGCATTCTGTCAGTTCGACATGAGCTGACTGATCCAGCGCTTTCGCGAGCAAGCCCGCTCCCACATTAATGCAGACCGTGTTTCTCCAGGCTGTACTGGTGGGAGCTTCACCTATGTTGAACACCCTTCTTCCAATCCTGTTGTTCGCAGCCCTGGGCCTCGGTGTCCTCGGCGCGTTGCGGCGGGTAGCGATGTGGCGTCGTGGCCGGGCCTCTAAGGTCGACCTGATCGGCGGCCTGTTTGCCATGCCCAAGCGCTATATGGTCGATCTGCACCATGTGGTGGCGCGGGACAAATACATCGCCAACACCCACGTCGCCACGGCGGGTGGCGCGGTGGCGTCGATCGTGCTGGCGATTCTGGTACACGGTTTCGGCCTGCATAACCGCATTCTCGGGTATGCCTTGCTGCTGATGACGGCCGTGATGTTCGTCGGTGCGATCTTCGTTTACCTGCGTCGGCGCAATCCGCCGGCACGGTTGTCGAAAGGCCCGTGGATGCGCCTGCCGAAAAGCCTGCTGGCGTTCTCGGCGTCGTTCTTCCTGGTGACCTTGCCGGTGGCCGGGATTCTCCCGGAGAACTTCGGCGGCTGGATTTTGGCGGTGATTCTCGGCGTCGGTGTGCTGTGGGGCGTGTCGGAATTGTTCTTCGGCATGACCTGGGGCGGGCCGATGAAGCACGCCTTCGCCGGTGCCCTGCACCTGGCCTGGCACCGCCGCGCCGAGCGCTTTGGTGGTGGCCGTTCCACCGGTTTGAAGCCTCTGGATCTGAATGATCCAACTGCGCCACTGGGCGTGGAAAAACCCAAGGATTTCACCTGGAACCAGTTGCTCGGTTTCGACGCCTGCGTGCAGTGCGGCAAGTGCGAAGCAGCCTGTCCGGCCTTCGCCGCCGGCCAACCGCTGAACCCGAAAAAACTGATTCAGGACATGGTCGTCGGCCTTGCCGGCGGCACTGACGCCAAATTCGCTGGCAGCCCTTATCCGGGTAAACCGGTCGGCGAACACAGCGGCAATGCGCATCAACCGATCGTCAACGGTCTGGTCGATGCCGAAACCCTGTGGTCGTGCACCACCTGCCGCGCCTGCGTCGAGGAGTGCCCGATGATGATCGAGCACGTCGACGCCATCGTCGATATGCGCCGTCACCTTACGCTGGAAAAAGGCGCCACCCCGAACAAGGGCGCCGAAGTCCTGGAAAACCTGATCGCTACCGATAACCCTGGTGGTTTCGCTCCGGGCGGGCGGATGAACTGGGCGGCGGATCTGAGCCTCAATCTGTTGAGCGACAAGACATCCACCGACGTGTTGTTCTGGGTCGGCGACGGTGCTTTCGACATGCGCAACCAGCGCACCTTGCGTGCGTTCGTCAAAGTGCTGAAAGCGGCCAGGGTCGACTTCGCGGTGTTGGGCCTGGAAGAGCGCGACAGCGGCGACGTGGCTCGGCGTTTAGGCGATGAAGCGACCTTCCAGTTGCTCGCCAAACGCAACATCCAGACCCTGGCCAAATACCGCTTCAACCGCATCGTCACCTGCGATCCGCACAGTTTCCATGTGCTGAAAAACGAATACGGCGCCTTCGATGGCAACTACCTCGTGCAGCATCACAGCACTTACATGGCCGAAATCATCCAGGCCGGCGCGCTCAACCTCGGTCAGCACAAAGGCAACAGCGTGACTTATCACGATCCGTGCTACCTCGGTCGCTACAACGGCGAGTACGAGGCGCCGCGTGAAGTGCTGCGTGCCCTCGGTATCGAAGTCAAAGAGATGCAACGTTCCGGCTTCCGTTCGCGTTGCTGCGGCGGCGGTGGCGGCGCGCCGATCACTGACATTCCGGGCAAACAGCGGATTCCCGACATGCGCATGGAAGACATCCGCGAAACCGGCGCCGAGCTGGTGGCCGTGGGTTGTCCACAGTGCACGGCGATGCTCGAAGGCGTGGTCGAACCGCGTCCGTTGATCAAGGACATCGCCGAACTGGTGGCCGACGCGCTGCTCGAAGATGCCGCGCCAGGCAAGCCGACTACGCCGGCCAAACGTGAACCAGCGGAGGCCCACTGATGAGCGACATTATCCGCCGCGACCCACGCGCCGAATGGATTGCCCGTAACCGTCTGCACCCGCTGCACGCGGCCATGCAACCGGCGCAACATAGCTGGATGGGCCCAAACGGCGTCATCCGCAAGAACCTGCATGGCATCGGTTTTATCGGGCCGAACGGCCTCAAACGCATCGACCGCAGCGGCGCGCAGCAGGGCGGGGCGGTCAAACGTTCGGCCACGGTTGAAGTGCAATTGCCGCTGCACCAGGTACCGGCCCCGGCGTTCTACATCAGCGTGGTGCCGGACATGGTCGGCGGCCGTTTAAGCAGTCACGACCGCGACCTGCTTGGCCTCGCTCATCAATTGGCCGGCAACGACGGCGCGGTGCTGGCCGTGGTGTTTGGCGAACACAAGGAAAACACCTTCGCCACCGCGGGCGTCGATCGCTTGCTGGTGCTGGAAGGCGACCAGTTCAGCGGTTATGCACCGGAGCAACGGGTGCAGGGCTTGCGCGCTGTGGATAACCAGTTCAGTCCACGTCATTGGTTGTTGCCGGACAGCCGCACGGGTGGCGGCGAGCTCGGTCGGCGTTTTGCCGCCGCCTTGGGTGAGCGCCCGGCGACACGGGTGTGGCAGGTCAAGGATCAGGCGTGTATCGGCCGTGCCGGCGCAGGCCTGCAAGACCTGGCACGGCCGGTCGCACGCTTGATTCTGGCCTCGGCCGAATGTGCCGAACCGGTCAGCGAAACCCGTCATGAGGCCTTGCCGGTGGAGTTATCCACAACCGTTGCGCGCAGCCTGTCGCGCATCGAGGATCTGGGCGCGGTGGCGGTCGATCCGGCGGCGATTCCGATGGCCGAAGCGGAGTTCATCTTCTCTGGCGGCAACGGCGTCAAAGACTGGCAACTGTTCCACCAGACGGCCGCCGCCCTCGGCGCCACCGAAGGTGCATCACGGGTCGCGGTGGACGACGGCTTCATGGCGCGCGACCGCCAGGTCGGTGCGTCCGGCACCTGGGTTACGGCACGGGTTTACGTGGCCGTGGGGATTTCCGGGGCGATCCAGCACCTGCAGGGTATCGGCGCCTGCGACAAAGTGGTGGCGATCAACCTTGATCCCGGTTGCGACATGATCAAACGTGCCGACCTGTCGGTGATCGGCGAAAGCGCGCAGATTCTTCAGGCCTTGATCGCGGCGGTTGAGGCTTACCGCAACGACGCCAAGCGCGATGCGGCTTAAGGAACGGCTATGAACACAAAAATCATCAGTTTGGTTTCAATCGGCGCCCACCCGACCTCCGGCCGGCCACGCCGCGCCGAACAGGACGCACGCGCCGTGGAGCTGGGCCTGCAACTGGCTGGGGATAACCTGCAAGTGCTGCATGCCGGCGATGTTGCGGAACCGGCGTTGCGCGCCTATCTGGGCATGGGGCTTACACAGATGCATGTGCTGGAACAACCCGAGGGCGCCGATGCACTGCCCGCCCTGACCGCGTACCTGCGCGATGCCGGCGCGCAGGTGGTACTGACCGGCAGTCAGGCGGAAACCGGCGAAGGTTCGGGGATGTTGCCGTTTCTGCTGGCCGAGGGTTTGGGCTGGCCATTGGTGGTCGGGCTGGCGCAGGTCGAATCGATCAATGACGGCTCGGCGCTGGTGCTGCAAGCCTTGCCCCGTGGACAGCGGCGGCGGTTGAAGGTGAAGCTGCCGTTTCTGGCGACTGTGGATAACGCTGCACCGAAACCTCGGCAAAGCGCTTATGGTCCGGCGCGCCGTGGCGTGTTGAACGCCGAAGACGTGGAAGTGCTGGACGACGAACTGCTGGCCGTCGCCACGCTGCAACCGGCCAAGCCACGGCCCAAACGCTTGAAAGTGATCAAGGCCAAAAGCGGTGCGGACCGGATGAAAGCGGCCACGGCCAAGGCCAGTGGCGGTGGTGGGCAAGTATTGAAAGGCGTCACGGCGCAAGCCGGCGCCGAAGCCATTCTCAAACTCCTGATTGAAGAAGGCGTTGTCCGCTAGCCCCAATCTTCCAGACGCTGAACAACCCCTGTGGGAGCGAGCAAGCCCGCTCCCACAGGGGGCCAGCGTTCGTCAAAAAATATTGTCTGCCTGATGTTTACCCACAATCCCTGTTGGCGGATCTGTGGATAAGGTGTTCGCCCATCCCCACACCGCACACCAATCAAGCCCTGCAGCCATTCGTTCAAAAAACAACCAGTCTAAGTTGCGGTTTTTTCTGGGTTTTTCCCCTGAATAACTCAGCGAGTTGCCCCCAATCTCTGTTGGCGCTTCTGTGGATAAGATGTTCGCTATCCGCTGAAGCCTATACAAACCGTGGCTTGCGAAGATTTGATCAAAAAACAATCAATTCATCCGATTCCACGTAGAACTGCCACGAAAGCCTCGAAATGACACAGCCTCCAGCGCTTTTCCACAGATCGGGCAAAGTTACCCCCGAACTCTGTTGGCGCTTCTGTGGATAACGTGTTCGCCATCCTCTGCAGGCCATGTGAAACGTGCTCTACAAGGATGTGATCAAAAAACGATCAATCTGACGCGCAAACCGTGGTTCTGGATAAGTCACGATTTTTCTTCACAAATCAGACAGTTATTTTTCCAGTCATCCACAGTTGTCCCCATTTGCTGTGGGTGGCTGTGTGGATAACTTGTTCGCCAAACCCTGCAAGCCCCGCTGGCTATAGTCCAAATAGCAATTGATCAGATTTCATACAGGTCTAAGCCGTTGCCTTGACTTCGATCCGGCCCCTGTCTTCACTTTGATGGCACAAGGACAGCGACTACTTATCCACATCTGGTTCAGGGAGAACGCCTGATGGATAGCCATCCCCATCGATCAGCCCCCACCCCCCGCAAGTTCTGCGCGCCAGCGCCGCCTTCGTCGCGAAAGCGCTCGGCGCGTCTTGCTGCCCATCAACGCGCTCAGTTGTAGCCGTTAAATCCGCCCAAACCGCTGTGCTGTCGCCGGGCTAGCCCGCAGGCCAGGTGCCCGTTCGCCCATTGATTGCAGGCAACCGCAGAGTTGCCCCATCTGCCTGAGAGAGGAACCACCACATGACACGGATCGCAACGCCCATCAGCGAGATCAAGGAACACTACGACGTCATTGTCATTGGCTCCGGTTATGGCGGCGGCATTGCTGCGTCACGCCTGTCCCGTGCCGGTAAGCGCGTGTGTTTGCTGGAACGAGGCCGGGAAATCCAGCCCGGCGAATACCCCAACACCATGATTGCCGCGACCGAAGAGTTGCAGGTGCACGACCCCGACGGGCATATCGGTTCGCGCACCGGGCTGTTCGACCTGCACGTCAACGCCCAGCAGAACGTGGTGGTCGGTTGTGGATTGGGCGGCACGTCGCTGATCAACGCCAATGTCTCGCTGGAGCCGGAGCCCGGAGTGTTCGATGATCCGCGCTGGCCACAGGCAGTGCGTGAACACCGCGACACGCTGCTCAAGGACGGCTACGCCCGTGCCCGGGAAATGCTCAAACCCAATCCTTATCCGGACACTGCACCCAATCTGCCCAAACTCGACGCCAACAAAAAGTCCGCGGAGTACCTCAAGCAAGGCGCGCATTTCTACAAGCCGCCGATCAACGTGACCTTCGACAAACTGCCGAACAACCTCAACCACGTCGGCGTCGAACAACTGCCGTGCAACCACTGTGGCGATTGCGTCTCGGGCTGTAACAACAAGGCCAAGAACACCACGCTGATGAACTATCTGCCGGACGCCTGGAACCACGGCGCGGAGATTTTCTGTCAGGCCCAAGTGCGACACCTGGAGCGTGACGGCGATGGCTGGATCGTGCACTTCCAGTATCTGGACAGCGGCCGCGAGAAGTTCTCGGCGCCGACGCTATTCGTGAAGGCCGACATTGTGGTGGTCTCCGCCGGCACGCTGGGCTCCACCGAGATTCTTCTGCGCTCCCGGGACAAAGGCCTGGTGATGTCCGGCCAGCTCGGCGAGAACATGAGCGGCAATGGCGACATCCTGGGCTTCGGCCACAACTGCGAGCAGACCATCAACGGCATCGGTTTCGGCGCGCATCCGGCCAAGGAGTTGCACCCGGTCGGCCCGTGCATCACCTCGATCATCGACATGCGCACCGAGGGCGACTGGCGCAGCCGCATGGTCATTGAGGAAGGCTCGATCCCTGGCGCTCTTGGTCGGCCAATGGTGCCAAGCATGGCCGGGTTCGCCGAGATGATCGGCAAGGCCACCGACGACCGCTTCAGCGCCAAGTTGAAATACAAGGAGCGCGAGGCCGAAAGCTTCCTGCGCGGCCCGTATTACGGTGCGCTGCACAACATGCAGACCTACCTGATCATGAGCCACGACAGTGGCCAGGGGCGGATGGTGCTGGATAACAAGGATCAGTTGCGCATCGACTGGCCGGGCGTCGGCGAGCAGGAAAACTTCAAACTCGGCAATGATCGGCTGTATCAGAGCACCAAGGCGCTGGGCGGCGTCTGGGTGGAGAATCCGATCTGGACCAAGCTGCTCAAGCACAGCATCGTCTCGGTGCATCCACTGGGCGGTTGCGTGATGGGCGAGGACGCCGGGCAAGGCGTGGTCAACCACAAGGGCCAGGTGTTCAGCGGTGCTAGTGGCACCGACGTGTACGCCAATCTGTACGTGACTGACGGTGCGGTGATTCCGACCTCGCTGGCGGTCAATCCGCTGCTGACCATCTCCGCCGTCAGTGAACGCAATATGGGCTTGCTCGCCGCTGACCGTGGCTGGCAGATCGATTACACGCTGCCATCCGCACCGAGCAAACAGGTGGCGCCGCCGACCCTTGGCGTGCAGTTTACCGAAACCATGAAGGGCTATTTCTCCCGGGCGTTCACTGCTGCGCAAAGCACCGATCTGAAAGTCTATGAAGCGGCGGCCAAACGCGGCGAGGCAGACAATTCGCCGATCGACTTCACCCTGACCATCACCGCCAACGACCTCAACCGGATGATCAAGGAGCCGGAACACGCCGCGACCATTGTCGGTACGGTCAATGCCTCGGCGCTGTCGCCACAGCCGCTGACCGCCAGCAACGGCGTGTTCAACCTGTTCGAACAATTCGAGGAGCAGGTCGATACGCGCCACATGAAGTACGACATGAAACTGACCGCCGAGGACGGCAGTGACTATTTCTTCAGCGCGTTCAAAACCGTGCCGGAAGACAACGGCGTGCTGAACATCTGGCACGACACCAGCACCCTCTATGTGACGTTGTATCGCGGGCCTGACAAGTCGGGCGAGGTGATCGGCTGCGGGGTGATGCACATTCATCCGACCGATTTCGCCAAGCAGATGACCACCATGAAAGTGCTCAACGCGCGCAACGAGCGCGAGCGCATTGAAGGGCTGGCGCGCTTTGGCAAGTTCTTCGCAGGCATTCTCTGGGAGAGTTATGGCGGGGTGTTTGCCGGTGATATCTACTTCAACCCCGACGCGCCACCACGGCTGAAACGGCCGCTGGATGCGCCATCCCCGGCGGTGCATTTCTTCCCCACCGAGGATGGCGTCGAACTGCGCCTGACCCGCTATCAGGCCGGCAGTAAAGGCCCGGTAATGCTGGTGCATGGTTTGGGTGTGGGTTCGAACATCTTTTCCACCGACACCATTCAGACCAACCTGCTCGAATACCTGTGCAAGCACGATTACGACGTCTGGCTGCTGGATTTTCGCGTGAGCATTCTGCTGCCGGCGAGCAAGAAGGAATGGAACGGCGACCAGATCGCCCAGTACGACTTCAAGGCTGCGATTGCGCAGATTCAACAGCAAACCGCTGCCAAAGACGTGCAATGCGTGGTGCATTGCTATGGCGCGACGACGTTTTTCATGTCGCTGCTGGCCGGGTTGCAGGGTGTGCGCTCGGTGGTCTGTTCGCAGATTGCCGCCGACACGGTGGTTGCCACCGCAACGGGGTTGAAGGCCGGGCTGCACCTGCCGGGAATGCTTGACGCCGTCGGCATCAAATCGATGACGGCTTACGCCGACAGCAAGGAGAACTGGTTCAACAGGCTCTACGACAAGGCCCTCAACGGCTACGCACGGATCGAAGCCCAGGGCTATTGCACCAACCCGGTGTGCCACCGCATCACCTTTATGTACGCGTCGCTGTACCGCCACGACACCCTCAACGAAACCCTGCACGACAACCTGCACGAACTGTTCGGCGAATCGAATATCGAGACTTTCGAGCATCTGGCGCTGATCGTGCGCAAAGGGCATCTGGTGGATTTCAAAGGCAACGATGTGTACATGCCGCACTTTGATCGGTTGACCATGCCGATCTGCTTTATCAGCGGTGCCGACAACCAGTGTTATCTGCCGCAAAGCACGCTCAAGACCTATCAGCGCTTGTGTGACCTGCACGGGCCGGATCGCTATAGCCGGCAGGTCGTGCCGGGCTACGGCCACATCGACTGCATGTTCGGCAAGAACGCGGTGGTTGATGTGTATCCGATCATCCTTGAACACCTGGAGAAGACCGCACTCGGTTGACTTGACACCGAGTCGCCCCGTTCGCGAGCAAGCCCACTCCCACAGGGTTTTGTGTCAGGCACAAGACCAGTGGGTATCCCCCATCCATTGTGGGAGCGGGCTTGCTCGCGAAAGCGGTAGGTCAGGCACTACATCTCTTGGGTCTGTACAAGGAAATGGATGACATGGACACCTACATCCGCTGGTTTCAACGCTTCATCTGGCTAGGCATTGCGATGAACATGGTGTTCGCGATCCCCGCGCTGTTCGCGCCGGGATTGCTGACATCGGTGGTCGGCTTGCCGCCGCAACTCTCCGATCCGTGGCTGGAAAACGCCGGGATGCTGTTGGTGGGCATCAGCGTGTTTTACATGCCGTCGGGGTTCAACGCGTCGCGTTACGTGGTGCATTCCTGGCTGTGCGTGCTGACACGGCTGATCGCCGTGGTGTTCTGGATTTACCTGATCAACACCAGCACTCAGGGCTCGGTGTTTGTGCCGATGCTGATGGGCGATCTGAGTTTTTTCCTGATCCTCGGCATTTTGCTGTATCTGGGCACCACGCCTGAGAATCGACCGCTGGCACTGCTCTGCGAGGGCTGGCGCCAATGGCGCGCCGCGTGGTCGCGACATTGGCAAAGCCACAGCTTCAAAGTCGGCACCTTGGTGGTCGTGGTTTTACTGGGTTTCATCGGTTACGAAACCTGGTACCAGATGCTGCGTGTGGTGCCGGAGCAGGAATACGCCTCCGACGAGGACCATTACAAATACGCCGCCATCGGCCTCGGCATCGAAGCGCGAATCCCCTATTACCTGTTCGCCGTGCTGCCGCAGATGTGCCCTGAGAAAATGCCCAAGCCCGGTGGCTGGGAAGTCTTCGGTTTCCTCTTCGAGAACGGCAAGGACCTGCCCATCGGCATGGCAAAAAGGCAAATCGGCTACCCGACCGTCGAGCCCAATTGCGCGCTGTGCCACACCGGCTCTTACCGCGCCAATGCCAGCGACGTCGCCGTCAATGTGCCCAGTGCGCCGGCCAATACCTTGCAACTGCAAGCGTTCCAGTGGTTTGCCTACGATTGCGCCAGCGATCCGACATTCACTACCGACGCGGTGATGGCGGCGATCAACAGCAAATTCCAGCTGGGCTTTTTCGAGAAGCTCTACAACCGTTATCTGATCATGCCGATGGCGAAAAGCGCCTTGCTCAAGCAGAAGCAGGCCTACGCCTGGCAGAAGCTGCGCCCGCAGCAAGGGCCGGGGCGCACCGATACGTTCAACCCGACGAAAATGGTGGTGTTCGGCTTCCCGGATGACTCGACCATCGGCACTGTCGACCTGCCGCAAGTGTGGAACCAGAAACCACGCGAATCGATGTACCTGCATTGGGACGGCAATAACAACAAGATCCACGAACGCAACTACGCTGCCGCGATGGCCGTGGGTGCGACGCCGGAATCGGTACTGCCACCCAGTTTCAACCGCGTGACCAACTGGCTGCTCGGGCACAAGGCCCCGGCGTGGCCGTGGGCGCTGGATCAGGCCAAGGTCGCGCAGGGCAAACCGGTCTGGGAGGCGAACTGTGCCGGTTGCCATGACTTCGGCCGTGCCGACACGGGTCAGGTCACCACCAACATCGATCAGCTCGGCACTGATCCGCATCGGCTGGACTCGTTCACCACCGGTCTGGTGGCGGCGTTCCACACCTTCAAGAAACCGCCGTTCGACTTCGGCGCCTATCGCAAAACCCAGAGTTACAGCAACACGCCCACCGACGGTATCTGGCTGCGCGCGCCGTACCTGCACAACGGCTCGGTGCCGACCCTGTGGGACTTGCTGCAACCGCCGGAAAAACGTCCGCAGGTGTTCATCACCGGTTCCGACATTTACGACCCGGTCAACGTCGGTTTCGTCACCAGCGGCGCGCAGGCCAAGGCCTCGGCGGACTTCAAGTACGACACGCGGCTGGAGGGCAACCACAACAGCGGTCACCTGTATGGCACGACGCTGTCGGACGACGACAAGCGTGCGTTGATCGAATTCATGAAAACCCTGTAAGCCCTTACGGAGAGAGGATTACGCCATGTCACTGGTCAGTCATTGGGAACACGAGTACGACAAGGTCAAAGTACGCATTCACGGCTTGGTCACCCGCATGGAAATGGCCTGGATGAAGCTCGTCAGCGAGCTTGAGCCGCATGAGTTCGAGGCCATCATCAAGCTGCTCCAGCGGGGGCACGATCAGGCGCAGTACGTGCTGAAAAACGGCGAGTTGCCGGACGACGAACCGGGCGTGCCCTGGGAGCTGTCTCACGGCTTGTCGATCTTGCGCATCGGCAACGCCGCGCCGTTGCCGCAGTCGAGCGACCAACTGCAAACCCGAGTGCTCAAGGATGGCAGCCTGCTCGGTTGTCGCAAGTGGGAACTGCTCGATCTGCTGTGGAGCGAGGCGCTGCTCAAGTGGATCGAAAACCTGCGTCATCACGCGACATTCGGCACCGATCCGGCGTTAGTGCAGATGGAGCGCGACGTGACCCTGGCGATTGCCGGCGACTGGGGCACCGGCCCCTTTGACAGCCACGCGCCGGCAGTGTCGGTGGCCAACCAGATGCAACTGGCCCAGGCCGATTTCACCATCCATCTGGGCGATGTGTATTACGCCGGCAGCCACTCGCAGGAAGACGTCGACATGGCCGGATGGCCGATGGGCACTCATGGCTCATTCACCCTCAATTCCAACCACGAGATGTACAGCGGCGCCCACGGCTACTTCAAGGAACTCGCCAAGCGTTTTGCGGGGCAGCAGGGCACCAGTTATTTTGCCTTGATCAACGATGACTGGCTGGTGGTCGGGCTCGACTCGGCGTACGCGTCTGAGGCATTGAATCTTTATATGGACGGCACCTTGAACGAGCCGCAAATCCAGTGGATGAAAGGCTTGCCGAAACGCAAAAAAATCATGGTGCTCAGCCATCATCAGGGTTTCGATATTACCGGGCACAACAAGACCGCACTGTATCAACCGGTGTGCGATGCGCTGGGGCGTGAACCGGATTATTGGTATTGGGGGCATTTGCACAACGGCATCGTCTACGCGCAGCAGGGCGGTTTGAAGGCGCGATGTGCCGGGCACGGAGCGATTCCTTATGGCAACGCCAGTGAACTGGACGGGCATTCTCGGGTGTTGTGGTCGGAGACTCAGGATGCGAACGATCCGGCGTATCCGCTGCGGGTGTTGAATGGGTACGCGAAAATCAGGCTGGTGGGGGAGGATATTTTTGAGGAGTTTATTGGTGAGGATGGCAGTGTGAGGTGGTCATCGACGTGATGAGGTGACTGGGCCGGCCTCTTCGCGATCAAGCCCGCTCCCACAGGTGGAATGCATTCCAATTGTGGAAGCGGGTTTGCTCGCGAAGCTTTTGCCTCTGATCTTAGCCCTGAACCGGCACGCCCTTGAGGTACGGCGCAGGCTCGGCGCCGAGGTTGCTCAGCATGCGCTCGCTGTACCAATCGACGAAGTTGACCACACCAAACTCATACGTCTTGGAGTACGGCCCAGGCTGATACGCGGTGGAGTTGATCCCGCGCTGGTTCTCTTCGGCCAGACGGCGGTCCTGATCGTTGGTCGCGTCCCACACCTGACGCATGCGCTCGACGTCGTAATCGACGCCTTCGACCGCGTCCTTGTGCACCAGCCACTTGGTGGTGACCATGGTTTCCTGGGCGCTGATCGGCCACACGGTAAAGACGATGATGTGATCGCCCATGCAGTGGTTCCACGAGTGTGGCAGGTGCAGGATGCGCATCGAACCCAGATCCGGGTTCTTGATCCGGCCCATCAGTTTGGCGCAGCCCTGTTTGCCGTCGAGGGTCATCGACACGGTGCCCTTGAGCAGCGGCATGCGCACGATGCGGTTACGCAGACCGAAACTGGCGTGGGCGTAAGGGATCTTCTCGGCTTCCCAGGCAGCGGCGGAGGCTGCGACGTGATCCTTGAACGCCTGATCGGCGCGCGGGTCGGTGACGTCGTCCCATTCGAGCAGTGTTTTCAGCAGTTCGGGGTGCGAGGCGTTGCAGTGGTAGCACTCGCGGTTGTTTTCCAGCACCAGTTTCCAGTTGGCTTTCTCCATCAAGGTGGTGGTGATCGCCACCTTGGTGTTCTCCATGTCGTACGGTTCCATGTAATGGTTCAGCGTCGACAGGAAGTCATCGATGGCCGGCGGGTTTTCCGCCAGGCTGATAAAGATGTAACCGCCGGCCGTCTTCACGTTCACCGGTTTGAGGCCGTACTGCTTCATGTCGAAGTCGGCGCCCATTTCGGTGCCGGCGAACAGCAGGCGACCGTCCAGCTCATAGGTCCACTGGTGGTAGTGGCAGACCAGTTTGGCCACCTTGCCCTTTTCGCTGGTGCACAGGCGCGAGCCACGGTGGCGGCAGACGTTGTGGAAGGCATGCACCACGCCTTCGGCGCCACGAATGACGATGATCGGGTTCTTGCCGACCTGCAGGGTCAGGTAGTTGCCCTTGGCCGGAATTTCGCAGGTCATGCCAGCGATCAACCACTCTTTCTGGAAGATTTCCTGCATGTCGATATCGAACAGCCGTTCGTCGCTGTAGAACGGTTGTGGCAGCGAAAAGGTGCGCTCGCGCTCCTGCAACATCTGTGCGGTGGCCTTGCGTGCGGGTTCCAGTGGATCGCCCAAGCTCAGGGTAGTGGTGACGTCCATCGATATGTTCCTCATGGCCATCAGGGTGGCCGGCGAATAGTGGCTGATACGGTTACATCGCAAGGCGCAGAAAATCTGTGTTGATGTGGCGCTGAGTGTGGGCCCGGCGCAGGGCGCAACCTTATCCATGGGCGACATGGCGCAATCTGTTCCCGACGTGTATCCCCCAGTGATAGGGGGCTGGTTGCCATAAGTATGTCAATGTCGCGGATAGGTAAACGGGACCTCTGCGCTATACGCAGAATCGCCACATGAAGGCCGACAGTCGGCCGTGGAGAACAGCATGTCCAACAGCTTCCTGAATCCGGTCACCACCCAGACCTGGGCCAATGGCCGACACATCGTCCGTTGCGTCAAAGTCATCCAGGAAACCTGGGACGTGCGCACCTTTTGCTTCATGGCCGATCAGCCGATCCTGTTCTTCTTCAAGCCCGGGCAGTTCGTGACCCTGGAGCTGGAAATCGAAGGCCAGCCGATCATGCGCTCGTACACCATTTCCAGTTCGCCGTCGGTGCCTTACAGCTTCTCGGTGACCATCAAACGGGTGCCGGGCGGCAAAGTCTCGAACTGGCTGCACGACAACCTGCATGAAGGCCAGGAACTGGCGGTGCACGGGCCGGTCGGTCTGTTCAACGCCATCGACTTTCCGGGCCCCAAAGTGCTTTACCTCAGCGGCGGCGTCGGTATCACCCCGGTGATGTCGATGGCGCGCTGGTTCTACGACACCAACGCCAACGTCGACATGACGTTTATCCACAGCGCCCGTTCGCCCAAAGACATCATTTACCACCGCGAGCTGGAGCACATGGCGTCGCGGATCGACAACTTCAGTTTGCACCTGATCTGCGAGAAGCATGGTCTGGGCGAGCCGTGGGCCGGGTATCGCGGTTATCTGAACCACAAGATGCTCGAACTGATGGTCCCGGACTTCCTTGAGCGTGAGGTGTTCTGCTGCGGCCCGACGCCGTACATGAGCGCGGTCAAACGCCTGCTGGAAGCGGCCGGTTACGACATGGCGCGTTATCACGAGGAATCCTTCGGCGCCACGCCACCCGAGGCCCGCGCCGACGCAGTGGAGCAGGCCGAACAAGCCGCGGATGCACCGGAAATCGATGTGGCAGACCTGCATCAGGTGGAATTCACCGCGTCGGGCAAGAGCATTCGCGTGGCACCGGGCGAAACCGTGCACGCAGCGGCGGCCAAGCTTGGGCTGATGATTCCGAAAGCCTGCGGCATGGGGATTTGCGGGACGTGCAAGGTCATGAAGCTGGGCGGCGAAGTCGAGATGGACCACAACGGCGGGATCACCGAGGAAGACGAGGCCGAAGGGTTTATCTTGTCGTGCTGCAGCGTGCCCAAAGGCGACGTGCGGATCGAATTCTAGATTTCACCGCAGTACAAATGTGGAAGCGGGCTTGCTCGCGAATGCGGTATGTCATTCAACACTGATGTTGACTGATTTGACGCCTTCGCGAGCAAGCCCGCTCCCACAGCGGAGGGTGTTTCAATCCACGAACAGGTCGGGCATCAAATCGGCGTCGCTGTCCGGCTCGAAACGGTAGTGGTCGAATTCAGTCGCGCCGTGCTCGCGCAAAATCTCTTCATCAATCAACAACCGCCCGCTGATCTGGCGTCCGCGGCTACTCAAAATCACATGCGCCGCATCCGCCATGATCGCCGGCGTGCGCGCATGCTTGAATGACTCGCGACTGCCCAGCTGAAATTCGATGGCCGCCGTGGCGATCATGGTCTGCGGCCACAGCGAATTGACGCTGATGCCGTCATTGGCGAATTCCTCACTCATGCCCAGCGTCAGCATGCTCATGCCGTATTTGGTCACGGTGTAGGGGCTGTATTGGGCGAACCACTTGCTCGCCAGATTCAGCGGCGGTGACAGATTGAGAATGTGTCCGGCGGATTTTTTCAGATAGGGCAGGGCGGCCTGGCTGCACAACAGCACCGCGCGGGTGTTGATCTGGTGCATCAGGTCGAACCGCTTGAGCTCGATGTGTCGCACGCCGGTCAACTTGATCGCCCCGGCGTTGTTCACCAGTGCATCGATCCCACCGAAATACTCATTCGCCTGAGCCAGCGCCTGTCGCACTGCGGTTTCGTCGCGGACATCGACTTGCAGTGCCAATGCCTTGCCGCCAGCAGCCTCGACTTGCGCGGCGACGCTGTGGATGGTGCCGGGCAACTTGGCGTGGGGTTCGGCGCTCTTGGCGGCGATGACGATGTTGGCCCCGTCCCTGGCTGCCCGCAGCGCAATCTCACGGCCAATGCCACGGCTGGCGCCGGTGATGAACAGGGTTTTGCCTTGTAGCGACATGCCGATGCTCCTGCTTATTGTTGTGTGAGCGGAGGCTCGACAGACAATGTAGACCAAGCAGCAAGCGCGAGAGCGTTGCTCGTTCCATGCTTTGCGTGGGAACGAGCAGTGCGGGGAGAGGCGTTAGTGGGACATGACTTCGCGTATGTCGCGGGCCAGCTCACGCACGCGCTCTTCTTCGGTGTCCCACGAGCACATGAAGCGTGCCCCGCCCTTGCCGATGAAGGTGTAGAAACGCCAGTTTTTTGCGGTCAACGCCGCAATCGCCGGTTCCGACAGTTGCAGGAACACGCCGTTGGCCTGCACCGGGAACATCAACTCCACGCCGGGAATATCGCTGACCAGTTCGGCCAGCAACTGCGCGCAGTGGTTGGCGTGGCGGGCGTATTTGAGCCAGGCGTCGTTTTCGAGGATGCCGACCCACGGCGCCGACAAAAAGCGCATTTTCGAGGCCAGTTGTCCGGCCTGTTTGCAGCGGTAGTCGAAGTCTTCAGCGAGTTTGTGGTTGAAGAACAGAATCGCCTCACCCACGGCCATGCCGTTTTTCGTGCCGCCGAAGCACAGCACATCCACACCGGCCTTCCAGGTCAGATCCGCCGGCGAGCAGCCGAGGAAGGCGCAGGCGTTGGAGAAGCGTGCGCCGTCCATGTGCAGGTGCAGGCCCAGTTCTTTGCAAGTCGCGCTGATGGCGCGGACTTCTTGCGGGGTGTAGACGCTGCCGACTTCGGTGGCTTGGGTCAGTGTGACCACGCGCGGTTTGGGGTAGTGAATGTCCTGGCGCTTGAGCGCAACTTCGCGGATCGATTCCGGGGTGATCTTGCCGTTTTCGGTACGGGCGATCAGCAGTTTCGAGCCGTTGGAGAAGAATTCCGGGGCGCCGCATTCGTCGGTTTCGACGTGGGCGGTTTCCGAGCAGATCACGCTGTGGTAACTCTGGCACAGCGACGACAGGGCCAGCGAGTTGGCGGCGGTGCCGTTGAAGGCGAAGAACACTTCGCAGTCGGTTTCGAACAGATTGCGGAAATGGTCGGCGGCTCGCGCTGTCCATTCATCGTCGCCGTAAGCGCGTTGGTGGCCGTGGTTGGCCTGTTCCATGGCAGCCCAGGCTTCAGGGCAGATACCGGAATAGTTGTCGCTGGCGAATTGTTGGCTCTTGTCGGTCATGGCCGGCTTCCGTGATCGAAGCGCTTTTGACGCTTCGTTGGTCAATGAGGGTTGCGCACTTTACCGAAGATCATCCGGGGAGCACACGGGATGTCGCTGTCAGAACTTTACAAGGACACGGGCCGATTATGCACCTGAGTCAACGTGACGGCGCGCTGGATCTGCTCAAGTGGTTAGCGCTTGCAAGCATGCTGCTCGATCATCTGCGATATGTCGGGATCAGCGTCGATTGGCTTTACGTGCCGGGGCGGCTGGCGTTTGCGTGGTTCTGTCTGGCGATGGCGGCGAATCTTTCCCGTGATGGCATGCGCAAGATCGAGTGGCGTTATCTGGGGTGGTTGGTGTTGTTCAGTGCCGTCAGTGAAATTCCGTATCGCTTGTACATGCCTGACCCCGACACGTTGAACGTTATGCCTACGTTGGCATTAGGGCTGCTGGTGGCGCGGGGCTGGCAGGATGGAACACGGGTTTGGCGACTGGTCGGTGTCGCGGCTGTGCTGCTGGCCGCGGTGTTTTGCGAGCGACTGATGTTTGGCATTTTTGGGGTGTTGCTGCCATTGGCGACACTGCTGGTGATCCGCCGTGAGTGGTATTTCAGCCTGTTGCCGGGGCTGGTGTGTCTGGCGGCGAATCAGTGGCGGGTGCTTTTCGAGTCGGCGCAATTGGGCAATGAAGTAGCGATCTTCGGCCTTATCACTTGTCTGATTGCGCCACTGCTTGGCCTGTTCCTGTTGCGACAGACCCGGTCGCTTCATCCGCCACCCATGCGCCGCTGGGCTTACGCCCTCTATCCTGCGCATTTTCTTCTGTTGCTCGCCATTCGTGCGGCCTACACATAACCGCTGTGGGGGCTGTGCAGGTTTGAGGATAGTGTTTTCAACGACATTTCCCGCCATGTCGTAAACGCACCTTTGCGTGGCGTCCGTAGGCATTTGAGCTGTCTGCGCCGGTCATACCATCGCATCAAAGGGCACGCCGGTGCCTGACCGAGACGAATGGCGCACCGCCGCCGCTGGGAGAGACGCGATGTTCAGCAAGCAAGACCAGATCCAGGGTTACGACGATGCACTGCTGGCGGCGATGAATGCCGAGGAGCAACGTCAGGAAGATCACATCGAGCTGATCGCGTCCGAGAACTACACCAGCAAACGCGTCATGCAAGCGCAGGGCAGCGGCCTGACCAACAAGTACGCCGAAGGTTATCCGGGCAAGCGCTATTACGGTGGTTGTGAGCATGTGGATAAAGTCGAAGCGCTGGCCATCGAACGCGCCAAGCAATTGTTCGGTGCCGATTACGCCAACGTCCAGCCGCACTCCGGCTCCTCGGCCAACAGCGCCGTGTATCTGGCGTTGATCAAACCAGGTGACACCATCCTGGGCATGAGCCTGGCCCACGGCGGTCACCTGACCCACGGCGCCAAAGTGTCGTCCTCGGGCAAGCTGTACAACGCTGTGCAGTACGGCATCGACACCAAGACCGGTTTGATCGATTACGACGAAGTCGAGCGTCTGGCCGTTGAGTGCCAGCCGAAGATGATCGTGGCCGGTTTCTCGGCTTACTCCAAGACCCTGGATTTCCCGCGTTTCCGTCAGATCGCCGACAAGGTCGGGGCGCTGTTGTTCGTCGACATGGCCCACGTTGCGGGTCTGGTCGCTGCCGGCCTGTACCCGAATCCGCTGCCTTACGCTGACGTGGTCACCACCACCACCCACAAGACCCTGCGCGGTCCGCGTGGCGGGTTGATCCTGGCCAAGTCCAACGAAGAGATCGAGAAGAAGCTCAACGCTGCTGTCTTCCCGGGTGCCCAGGGTGGCCCGCTGATGCACGTCATCGCCGGTAAAGCCGTGTGCTTCAAGGAAGCGCTGGAGCCAGGCTTCAAGGCTTATCAGCAGCAAGTGATCGACAACGCTCAGGCGATGGCGAGCGTATTTATCAAACGTGGCTACGATGTAGTGTCCGGTGGTACCGACAATCATCTGTTCCTGGTCAGCCTGATCCGTCAGGGCCTGACCGGCAAAGATGCTGACGCCGCCCTCGGCCGTGCCCACATCACCGTCAACAAGAACGCCGTGCCGAACGACCCGCAGTCGCCGTTCGTCACCTCGGGCCTGCGCATCGGCACCCCGGCAGTGACCACGCGCGGCTTCAAGGTGACTCAGTGCGAAACGCTGGCCGGCTGGATCTGCGACATCCTCGACAACCTCGGCGATGCCGATGTCGAGGCCAATGTCGCCCAGCAGGTTGCGGCCCTGTGCGCAGACTTCCCGGTTTATCGCTGAGCGTTCTGGAGTAAATGACTATGCAACGCTATTCGGGCTTCGGCCTCTTCAAACACTCCCTCAGCCACCACGAAAACTGGCAGCGCATGTGGCGCACGCCCACGCCGAAAAAGGTTTACGACGTGGTCATCGTCGGCGGCGGCGGGCATGGTCTGGCGACGGCCTACTATCTGGCCAAAGAACACGGCATCACCAACGTGGCCGTGGTCGAGAAAGGCTGGCTGGGCGGCGGTAACACCGCGCGCAACACCACCATCGTGCGCTCCAACTACCTGTGGGACGAGTCGGCGCACCTGTATGAACACGCGATGAAATTGTGGGAAGGTCTGTCGCAAGACCTGAACTACAACGAGATGTTCTCCCAGCGTGGCGTCTACAACCTGTGCCACACCCTGCAGGACATCCGCGATTCCGAGCGTCGGGTCAGCGCCAACCGCCTCAACGGCGTCGATGGCGAACTGCTCAACGCCAAGCAAGTGGCTGACGAGATTCCGTACCTCGACTGCACGAAAAACACGCGCTACCCGGTGCTGGGCGCGACCGTCCAGCGTCGCGGCGGCGTCGCCCGTCACGATGCCGTGGCCTGGGGCTTTGCCCGTGCCGCCGACGCCCTCGGTGTGGACTTGATCCAGCAGACCGAAGTGATCGGTTTTCGCAAGGAAAACGGCGTGTGTATCGGCGTCGAAACCAACAAAGGCTTCATCGGCGCCAAGCGTGTTGGCGTGGTGACGGCCGGTAACTCGGGACACATGGCGAAACTGGCCGGTTTCCGTCTGCCGATCGAATCCCACCCGCTGCAAGCGCTGGTGTCCGAGCCGATCAAACCGATTATCGACAGCGTGATCATGTCCAACGCCGTGCACGGTTACATCAGCCAGTCCGACAAGGGCGATCTGGTGATCGGCGCCGGTATCGACGGCTACAACGGCTACGGCCAGCGCGGTTCGTACCCGGTGATCGAGCACACCATCCGGCCATCGTCGAGATGTTCCCGGTGCTGTCGCTGGTGCGCATGAACCGTCAGTGGG
>NZ_JBIUWN010000027.1:0-34874 GCF_044743485.1 Pseudomonas sp. NPDC087614
CGGCCCCCCCCCCCCCCCCCGCCCCCCCCCCCCCCCCCCCCCCCCCCCCCGCCCCCCCCGCCTGCCCGATCATTTCGAAAACCCCGGTACCGAACATGTTCTTCAACTGCGGTTGGGGCACCGGTGGCTTCAAGGCCACACCTGGCTCGGGCAACGTGTTTGCCGCCAGCCTGGCCAAGGGTGAAATGCACCCGTTGGCCGCACCGTTTTCCATCGACCGTTTCCACAACGGCGCCCTCATCGACGAACACGGCGCTGCTGCCGTCGCCCACTAACAGGAGAAATCCCCATGTTGCATATCTTCTGTCCTCACTGCGGCGAACTGCGCTCCGAAGAGGAATTTCATGCATCCGGTCAGGCGCACATCCCGCGCCCGCTGGACCCTGCCGCCTGCACGGACGAGGAGTGGGGCGACTACATGTTCTTCCGCGACAACCCGCGCGGTCTGCACCACGAGTTGTGGGATCACGTCGCTGGTTGCCGCCAGTACTTCAACGCCACTCGCGACACCGTGACCTACGAGATTCTCGAAACCTACAAGATCGGCGAAAAGCCGCAATTCACCGACAAGGCTGACCCTGCAAAAACAGCCACGACGGCGCTGGGAGAGAAGGTATGAGCCAGACCAATCGCCTGTCCAACGGTGGACGGATCGACCGCAACAAAGTGCTGAGCTTCACCTTCAACGGTCAGACCTACAAAGGCTTCGAGGGTGACTCGCTGGCCGCCGCGCTGATCGCCAACGGTGTCGACATCATCGGTCGCAGCTTCAAGTATTCGCGTCCACGGGGCATTTTCGCTGCCGGTGCCGAAGAGCCGAACGCCGTGCTGCAGATCGGTGCGACCGAAGCCACGCAGATCCCCAACGTGCGCGCCACGCAACAGGCGTTGTACCAAGGCCTGGTCGCGACCAGCACCAACGGTTGGCCCAACGTCAACAACGACATGATGGGCATTCTTGGCAAGGTCGGCGGCAAGCTGATGCCACCGGGTTTCTACTACAAAACCTTCATGTACCCGCAATCGTTCTGGATGACGTACGAGAAGTACATCCGTAAGGCTGCAGGTTTGGGCCGTTCGCCGACCGAAGTCGATCCGGACACCTACGACTACATGAACCAGCACTGCGACGTGCTGATCGTCGGCGCTGGCCCTGCGGGTCTGGCCGCTGCACTGGCGGCTGCGCGCAGCGGTGCCCGGGTGATTCTGGCTGACGAGCAGGAAGAGTTCGGCGGCAGCCTGCTCGATTCGCGCGAAAGCCTGGACGGCAAACCGGCGATGGACTGGGTTGCCAGCGTCATCGCCGAATTGAAAGACACCCCTGACGTGCTGCTGTTGCCGCGCGCCACGGTCAACGGCTACCACGACCACAACTTCCTGACCATTCACGAACGCCTGACCGATCACCTCGGCGACCGCGCGCCAATCGGTCAAGTGCGTCAGCGCATCCACCGCGTTCGTGCCAAGCGTGTGGTGCTGGCGACCGGCGCTTGCGAGCGTCCGCTGGTTTACGGCAACAACGACGTGCCGGGCAACATGCTGGCCGGTGCGGTCTCGACTTACGTGCGCCGTTACGGCGTGGCGCCGGGCAAGAAACTGGTGCTGTCGACCAACAACGATCACGCCTATCGCGTGGCGCTGGACTGGCTCGACGCCAGTCTGCAAGTGGTGGCCATCGCCGACGCCCGCAGCAATCCGCGCGGTGCGCTGGTGGAAGAAGCGCGCGCCAAAGGCATCCGTATCCTCACCGGCAGCGCCGTGATCGAGGCCCGTGGCAGCAAGCGCGTGACCGCTGCCCGCGTCGCCGCGATTGATGTCAAGGCGCACGCCGTGACCAGCCCGGGCGAATGGCTCGACTGCGATGTGGTCGCGACTTCCGGCGGTTACAGCCCGGTGGTTCACTTGGCCTCGCATCTGGGCGGCAAGCCGACCTGGCGCGAAGACATCCTCGGTTTCATACCGGGCGAAGCACCGCAGAAACGCGTGTGCGTGGGTGGCATCAACGGCGTTTACGGTCTCGGCGATTCGCTGGCCGACGGTTTTGAAGGTGGCGTGCGCGCTGCCAGTGAAGCCGGTTTCGCGGCGGTCGAAGGCACGCTGCCCAAAGCCCTGAGCCGTCTCGAAGAGCCGACGCTGGCGCTGTTCCAGGTGCCGCATGAGAAGGGCACGGCCCGTGCGCCGAAGCAATTCGTCGACCTGCAAAACGACGTAACCGCCGCCGCCATCGAACTGGCGACCCGCGAAGGTTTCGAGTCGGTCGAGCACGTCAAGCGCTACACCGCGCTGGGCTTCGGCACCGATCAGGGCAAGCTTGGCAACGTCAACGGTCTGGCCATTGCCGCCCGTTCGCTGAACGTGACCATCCCGCAGATGGGCACCACGATGTTCCGCCCGAACTACACGCCGGTCACTTTCGGCGCCGTGGCCGGCCGTCACTGTGGGCACATCTTTGAACCGGTGCGCTACACCGCACTGCATCAATGGCACCTGAAAAATGGCGCCGAGTTTGAAGATGTGGGCCAGTGGAAACGTCCGTGGTACTTCCCGAAAAACGGTGAAGACCTGCACGCGGCCGTAAAGCGCGAATGCAAAGCCGTGCGCGACAGCGTCGGCCTGCTCGATGCCTCGACCCTGGGCAAGATCGACATTCAAGGCCCGGATGCCCGCGAGTTTCTCAACCGCGTGTACACCAACGCCTGGACCAAGCTCGACGTGGGCAAGGCCCGTTATGGCCTGATGTGCAAAGAAGACGGCATGGTCTTCGACGACGGGGTGACGGCTTGCCTGGCCGACAACCATTTCGTCATGACCACCACCACCGGCGGTGCGGCGCGCGTGCTGCAATGGCTGGAGCTGTACCACCAGACCGAATGGCCAGACATGAAGGTCTACTTCACGTCCGTCACCGACCACTGGGCGACCATGACCCTGTCCGGGCCGAACAGCCGCAAGCTGCTCAGCGCCGTGACCGACATCGATCTGGGCAACGAAGCGTTCCCGTTCATGACCTGGAAGGAAGGTCTGGTTGGCGGTGTGCCGGCGCGGGTGTTCCGCATCTCGTTCACCGGTGAGCTGTCGTACGAAGTCAACGTGCAGGCCGATTATGCGATGGGCGTGCTGGAGAAAATCGTCGAGGCCGGCAAGCCGTACAACCTGACCCCGTACGGCACTGAAACCATGCACGTTCTGCGCGCCGAGAAAGGTTTCATCATCGTCGGTCAGGACACTGACGGCTCGATGACCCCCGACGACCTGAACATGGGCTGGTGCGTCGGTCGCACCAAACCGTTCTCGTGGATCGGTCAGCGCGGCATGAACCGTGAAGACTGCGTGCGTGATCAGCGCAAACAGTTGGTGGGCCTGAAACCGATCGACCCGAATGTGTGGCTGCCCGAAGGTGCGCAGTTGGTGTTCAACACCAAGCAAGCGATCCCGATGACCATGGTCGGTCACGTGACCTCCAGTTACGCGCACAACTCCCTCGGTTATTCGTTTGCCATGGGCGTGGTCAAGGGCGGTCTCAAGCGTATGGGTGAGCGGGTGTTTGCGCCGCTGGCCGATGGCAGCGTGATCGAGGCGGAGATTGTGTCTTCGGTGTTCTTCGATCCGAAGGGCGACCGTCAAAATATCTGACAGACCGAGTCGCGGCCTTCGCGAGCAAGCCCGCTCCCACAGGGGAATGCATTCCAGATGTGGGAGCGGGCTTGCTCGCGAAGGCGCCAGTAGATTCACCACAGAATTCAGCAAAGGTGCTTTATGACCACAGCCAACGTGTACCAACAACGCCCGACCACCGGTGCCCGTGCCGAGTCGTCGCTGCACCATGCCGACCTCGCCAGCCTGGTCGGCAAGGGCCGCAAGAGCGCCGGCGTGATCGTGCGTGAGAAAAAACTCCTCGGCCACCTGACTCTTCGTGGCGATGGCCACGATGCCGCTTTCGCCGCCGGTGTGCACAAAGCATTGGGCATCGAACTGCCCGGCGCTCTGAGCGTGATCGTCAAAGGCGAAACCAGCCTGCAATGGATGGGCCCGGATGAATGGCTGCTGATCGTGCCCAGCGGTGAAGAGTTCGCCGCCGAGCAAAAGCTGCGCGAAGCCTTGGGCGATCTGCACATCGCCATCGTCAACGTCAGCGGCGGCCAGCAAGTGCTCGAACTGAGCGGGCCGAACGTGCGTCAGGTGCTGATGAAATCCACCAGCTACGACGTGCACCCGAACAACTTCCCGGTCGGTAAAGCGGTCGGCACGGTGTTCGCCAAATCGCAGTTGATGATTCGCCATACCGCTGAAGACACCTGGGAGCTGCTGATCCGTCGCAGCTTCTCGGATTACTGGTGGTTGTGGTTGCAGGATGCATCGGCCGAGTACGGCCTCAGCGTCCAGGCCTAGGAGACACAACCATGAGCCGCGCCCCAGACACATGGATTCTGACCGCCGACTGTCCCAGCGTTCTCGGCACTGTGGACGCGGTGACGCGTTTTCTGTTCGAGCAGGGTTGCTACGTCACCGAGCACCACTCCTTCGATGACCGGCTCTCGGGCCGCTTCTTCATTCGCGTGGAGTTTCGCCAGCCTGACGGTTTCGACGAACAAACCTTTCGCGCCAGCCTCGGCGAGCGTGGTCAGGCTTTCGGCATGGTCTTCGAGCTGACCGCGCCGAACTACCGGCCAAAAGTGGTGATCATGGTCTCCAAGGCCGATCACTGCCTCAACGACTTGCTCTACCGCCAGCGCATCGGCCAATTGTCGATGGACGTGGCGGCGGTGGTGTCCAATCACCCGGACCTCAAGCCGTTGGCCGACTGGCACCAGATTCCCTACTACCATTTCCCCCTTGACCCCAACGACAAGCCGTCGCAGGAGCGTCAGGTATGGCAGGTGATCGAAGAGTCCGGCGCTGAGCTGGTGATCCTCGCCCGCTACATGCAGGTGTTGTCGCCGGAGCTGTGCCGCAAGCTTGATGGCAAGGCAATCAACATCCATCACTCGCTGCTGCCGGGCTTCAAAGGCGCCAAGCCGTATCACCAGGCCTATAACAAAGGCGTGAAACTGGTGGGGGCGACGGCGCATTACATCAACAACGATCTGGATGAAGGGCCGATCATCGCCCAGGGCGTCGAGGCGGTCGATCACAGCCATTACCCGGAAGATCTGATTGCCAAGGGGCGGGATATCGAAGGTCTGACCTTGGCCCGGGCCGTTGGCTATCACATCGAAAGAAGGGTGTTTTTGAACGCCAATAGAACAGTCGTTCTCTAGATCGCTTTCGCGAGCAAGCCCGCTCCCACAGGGATTGGTGTCGTTCGCAAAATTTGAATTCACCACCGAACCCAGTGGGAGCCGGCTTGCTCGCGAAGGAGCCATTACTGACAACGCAGCACCCACAAGCAATAACCCGAGCACTTAACGCGCTGCCTGCCTGGGCAACGCGGTTCCATAAAAACAACAGCGAGGTGAAAGCATGTCTGGCAATCGTGGTGTGGTGTATCTCGGCGCTGGCAAGGTCGAAGTACAGAAAATCGACTATCCGAAAATGCAGGACCCGCGCGGTCGCAAGATCGAGCACGGGGTCATTCTCAAAGTGGTTTCCACCAACATCTGCGGCTCCGACCAGCACATGGTGCGCGGCCGTACCACGGCGCAGACCGGTCTGGTGCTGGGTCATGAGATCACCGGCGAAGTGATCGAAAAAGGCTCCGACGTCGAAAACCTGAAAATCGGTGATCTGGTTTCCGTTCCGTTCAACGTGGCTTGCGGGCGCTGCCGTTCCTGCAAAGAGCAACACACCGGCGTCTGCCTGACCGTCAACCCGGCCCGTGCCGGCGGCGCCTATGGCTATGTCGACATGGGCGACTGGACCGGTGGCCAGGCCGAATATGTGCTGGTGCCGTACGCCGACTTCAACCTGCTGAAACTGCCGGATCGCGACAAGGCCATGGAGAAAATCCGTGACCTGACCTGCCTCTCCGACATTCTGCCGACCGGTTATCACGGCGCGGTTACTGCCGGCGTTGGCCCGGGCAGCACCGTTTACATTGCCGGCGCCGGCCCGGTCGGTCTGGCCGCAGCGGCTTCGGCACGTTTGCTGGGCGCTGCTGTGGTGATCGTCGGTGACGTCAACACCATCCGCCTGGCCCACGCCAAGGCGCAGGGTTTCGAAATCGTCGACCTGTCCAAAGACACCCCGCTGCACGAACAGATCGCCGCGCTGCTGGGCGAACCGGAAGTCGATTGCGCGGTGGACTGCGTCGGCTTCGAGGCACGCGGCCACGGCCACGACGGCGTCAAAGCCGAGGCGCCGGCCACCGTGCTCAACTCGCTGATGGGCGTGGTGCGCGTAGCGGGCAAGATCGGTATTCCCGGTCTGTACGTCACCGAAGATCCGGGCGCCGTGGACGCTGCCGCGAAAATGGGCAGCCTGAGCATTCGCTTCGGTCTGGGCTGGGCCAAATCCCACAGCTTCCACACCGGCCAAACGCCTGTGATGAAGTACAACCGCCAACTGATGCAGGCGATCATGTGGGATCGCATCAACATTGCCGAAGTGGTGGGCGTGCAAGTCATCAGCCTCGATCAGGCGCCGGAAGGTTACGGCGAGTTCGATGCCGGCGTGCCGAAGAAGTTTGTGATTGATCCGCACAAGTTGTTTAGTGCGGCGTAACGCTTAACCAAGATGAAAAAACGGCACCGATAAAGGTGCCGTTTCTGTTTGGTTTTTTATGACCATAGATCATTCAAGGCGAACTTTGGCTGCTTGCATTCCTCTTTGTCCCTTCACGGCTAAGAATGAAACCGTTTGCCCTTCTTTGAGAGTTTTATCTCCTTTCATATCAATAACCGAGAAATGGACATAAAGTTCATCGCCGTCGCCAGCTGGAGTAATGAAACCAAAGCCTTTTTCGTCGTCAAACCATTTGACCGTACCGGTTTTTCTGTCTGGCATGCCCATGATTCCTATTTGATAGATCGGTTAAACATTAGATTGAGTCATTCAAAGGTCTAAAAAGTTTAGGTAGCGGCCAATGCCCTTTTATAGAGAGCCGGCCTAGTCGGATGCCCGGTCTGCAATCCTGCTTTGGGCTCAAGGCTTACCGTCACCTACGACCTTCTGCACCCGGTCTCGTCGAGTCAGGGCAGGCGCTCGGCATGGACTTTGAAATGACCGCGCCGAACTACCGGCGAAAAGTGGTGATCATGGTGTCCTTGGCCGATCACTGCCTCAACGACCTGCTCTGTCGCTCGCGCACCGACCAGTTGTTGATGTACGTCGCGGCGGCGGTGTCCAACCATCCGGATCTCAAGCTTGGGAAGGGCAACCATGGGCTGCCTTTTGTTGTTGTAGATGCTTAACCTTGCGTACGTTATTTGAACTCGCACTTTTTAACGTCACCGTCTTTGGTGGCGCAATCATCGCCTTGCCAATTGCCACCGTCGCCGGCAGTTGGTTTTCCCGTTGGCCAGACGAGCGATGCCCCAATAACCGGTTTCATTTTGCCGTCTTCGAACTGGCAGACGACTCTGGCGTCATTGCTGTCTTTATCCTTGATGCGTGCCGCAGTAAATTTGAGCGCTTGCGCAGCACTCTCGCTGGTGCTCGCAGGGTCAACGTCGACAGTCAGCTTCTTGGTCGGTCCACTCACCTCAAATGTGCCATCCTTTTTCTTCGTGAAAGAACTGGCAGGCGGACAGGTGCTCGCATAGGCAGTAGTCGAGAGAGCCAAAGTAATCAAAGCGCCAGCGGTAAGTTTTTTTAACATGTTGTGTACTCCGTTACATTTCGTGGAGTGCCAATTGTCCAAGTACCCCATGAATTTTCCTACTGTCAGATCTGACAGGTTTATAGTTCATTTTGAAATATCGATTCGCATGGCTTGCAACTAAAGGACCTAAAAATTCGCAGCCTTCGGCAGCGCCTACACAATCCAAGGCGCTGCCGAAGGCTGAAATCTTTTGATCTTGGCAATCAGAGGGCTGCCAAAGCACCCTGGTAAAGAACCGGCCCCGTCGGCTGCCCGGTCGGCGAACCACCCTTGGGCTCCAGACTCACCGCCAGCGCAATCGGCTGACCAATCAACACCTTCTGCGCATCACTCAACTCAACTCTGCCTTTGCCCCCCGTGGGTATCACCCCCAGCGAGATCGGCTTGCCATCGGCTGGAATCGCCCACAACTCCAGGCTGCGAGCGGGATCGACGACAGCCAGGGTCAGCGGCTCGACCTGCAAATAATCGGCATGCGCTTCGATCTTCAACGCCGGTTGCGCGTCGGCGCTCAGCAGGGTTGCGCTGTAGCGGGCGTCATCGCGGTTGTACAGCGAGCCGAGGAATACCAAAACCACGATCGAACACAGCGCCGCCGTGACGCGCAGCCAGTTCCAGAACGGACGTTTTTCCGGCACGTGCAGCACTTGCGGCTCAATCCGCGCGGTAATGCCATGCCACACGCGGTCGGGCACCGGTTGTTCCGGCAGGGATTCGGTGAGGGTCGCCAGCGTGTCTTGCCATTGCGCCAGTTCAGCCCGCAGCGCCGCGTCGTCGAGTAGCAACTGTTCAAAACGTCGCCGTGCTGCCGAGCCCATCAAACCAATGGCGTAATCGGCGGCGAGGGCGCGGCGCAGGGCTGGGGTCTGGTAGTTCATGATTCAAGGCACCGGCGCAGGCGTTCCATGCCACGGCGAATCCACGATTTCACCGTGCCCAGCGGCGTGGCCAGGTGTTCGGCCAGCTCCGTGCACGACAATCCCTGAAAGTAGGCGACGCTGATCGACTGACGTTGCATGCCGTCGAGGCTGTCCAGGCAGCGGTTCAAGGCGTGGGCTTCGCGGGCGCTGCTCAATTGTTCATGCGCCGAAGGACTTTCGTCCGCCAGCGCGTCCTGTTCGACATCGCTCAGCGGCCGGTCGCGGTGTTTGCGCAACTGGTCGATGGCTTGGTTGCGAGTGATGTTGATCATCCAGGTCATCGGCGCCGACAGGTGCGCTTCGTAGCGCGAGGCGTTGTTCCAGATGCGCACGAAGCTTTCCTGCAGCACTTCTTCCGCCAGATCGCTGCGGCCCATGAACCGCAGGGCCACGCCGTGCAGGCGCGGGCCGACGCTGCGGTACAGGGTTTCGAAGGCGCGACGATCGCCCAGTGAACACTGGGCCAACAACTGTCGCAACTGATCGGTGTCGGCGAGGGAAATGACGACTCTCCAAGCAAAGGTTCGGCGACGAAGGTGAATATCGGGCTGTTCACAGGCTAGTCCAGCGACAGCGGTTATGCCATTCATCGCGATCATTCCAGGGTTTCACGATCTGTATACGTGGCTATGCTGAAAATGGATGCGCTGGCTTGGAACATGCCGGCGGATGCCCGGTCAAACCGGCAGTTTTACCGTTCATTGACGGGCGGTTTTCACAGCGCAAGAGGATGTCTGAATGAAGATTTCACGCGGTATTGCCATGGCTTCGCTGATGACTCTTGCGGCCAGCCCGGTGTTTGCCGGGTTCAGCCTGGACGATGTGACCAAGGCTGCTTCGAGCATGCAGGGCGGCAACGCTGCCACCGCCGCTGCGCCGACCTCGGAAACGGCCGGTTTGCTGCAAGCCGTCACCGGTCTGGGGGTTACCCCTCAGCAAGCCGTCGGCGGCACGAGCGCCATGCTTGGCTTGGCCAAGAACCAATTGAGCAGCACCGATTATTCGCAGTTGGCCAAAGAAGTGCCAGGCATCGACAAGCTGTCGGGCGGTAGCGGCAACCTGGCGGCGTTGAGCGGGTTGCTGGGCTCGTCGGGCAAGTCAGCCGGACTGGAAAACGCACTGGGCAACGTCAAGAACACCAGCGATCTGAACAACGCCTTCGGCGCCTTGGGCATGGACAGCGGGATGATCGGCCAGTTTGCCCCGGTGCTCCTCAAATACCTCGGTGATCAAGGTGTCGGTGGCCCGCTCCTTCAGAGCCTGGGCAGCATCTGGGGCACGGGCACCGGTAGCTGATTCAGCGGCGCGCGTTTTTCAGTTCGCCAATGCGCTGATCCTTCTCGTTCCAGAGTTGGTTGACCCAGCTCTGGACCTTCTGGCGAAACACCGGATCGTTTTCGTAATCGCCCTGCCACAGCGCCGGGTCGAGTTCGCGGGTCTTGATGTCGATGATCACCTTCGGCACGTTGCCGCTGATCAAGTCCCAGAAGCCCGGAATGTTTGGCTGTGGATAAACCACCGTGACATCGAGAATCGCATCCAGTTGCTCACCCAGCGCCGCCAATACAAACGCCACGCCGCCTGCCTTGGGCTTGAGCAAATGCTTGAACGATGATTGCTGCTGCGCGCTTTTCGCGGCGGTGTAGCGGGTGCCTTCCAGATAATTCACCACGGTGACCGGTTGGCGCTTGAACAGCTCGCAGGCCTGCCTGGTGATTTCCAGATCCTTGCCCGCCAGTTGCGGGTGTTTCGCCAGAAACGCCTTGGTGTAGCGCTTCATGAACGGGTAATCCAGCGCCCACCACGCCAGCCCCAGGAACGGCACCCAGATCAGCTCTTTCTTGAGGAAAAACTTGAAGAACGGCGTGCGCCGGTTGAGCGTCTGGATCAGCGCCGGAATATCCACCCACGACTGATGGTTGCTGACCACCAGATAAGAGGTGTCACCGCGCAGATCGTCGCCGCCGCGAATGTCCCATTGAGTGGGGATGCACAGGTGGAAAATCAGCTTGTCGATCTCGGCCCAGGTCTCGGCGATCCACATCACCGCCCACGACGCATAGTCGCGCCAGCGGCCGGGCGCCACCAGTTTGAGCAGGGCAAAGACCATCAACGGCCCGATCAGGATCAGGGTGTTGAGCAACAGCAGCAGGGTGACGAAACAGCCGGTGAGCAGGCGGCGCATAAGCAACTCTATGACGTTGGATGGGCGCGCCATGATAAGCAGCTTCGGGCGGCAGACCAAATTTGCGCTGACGAATGTTTCACTTTTGTACCGGTATTGTGCGGGTTAAATGCGTATCGACTGTTCTGGCCTCTTCGCGAGCAAGCCCGCTCCCACATTTTGAAATGCGTTCCCCTTGTGGGAGCGGGCTTGCTCGCGAAGGCCGGTCAAGGCGAACGAATGCTTCAATGAGTGTCTAAAATCTCGCGTCTGCCGCCCTCATTTTTCAAGGAAGCCCTCTAAGTGAAATCCCTCCTTGCACTGTTTGCCCTCGTCGCCCTGCCGGTCATGGCCGCCGAGCCGACCCTGTACGGGCGTTACGAATACATTGCGCTGCCGGAAATCGGCGGTGAAGTACTCAAGGCCAAGATGGACACCGGCGCGCTGACCGCCTCGCTGTCGGCCAAAGACATCGAGACCTTCACCCGCGACGGTGAAAACTGGGTGCGCTTCCGCCTCGCCACCAAGGACGCCAGCAACAAGGTCTACGAACACAAAGTCGCGCGGATCAGCAAGATCAAGAGCCGCTCGGATGAAGAGGACGAGGGCGACACCACTGAAGTCGCCAAGCGCCCGGTGGTCGATCTGGAACTGTGCCTGGGTGACGTCAAACGCACCGTGGAGGTCAACCTGACCGACCGCAGCAATTTCAACTATCCGCTGCTGATCGGTGCCAAGGCCTTGCGTGAATTCGGCGCGGCAGTGAATCCGGCGCGGCGCTTCACCGCTGACAAACCGGACTGCTGAGCCAAGTGGTCTCATTGACGTAACGTCAGGCTTGGGGCACCGTTCGCGCACCTAACCCACAGGCTCGGACGCCATGCCTCATATTCTGATTGTCGAAGACGAAGCGGCGATTGCCGACACGCTGATTTTTGCCTTGCAGGGCGAGGGGTTCACCACCACTTGGGTGAGCCTCGGCGCGGCGGCGCTGGCACATCAACGGCAGACGCCGGCGGATCTGCTCATCCTCGATATCGGTCTGCCGGACATCAGCGGTTTCGAGACTTGCAAACAGTTGCGGCGTTTCAGCGAAGTGCCGGTGCTGTTCCTCAGCGCCCGCGATGCCGAAATCGACCGTGTGGTGGGCCTGGAGATCGGCGCCGACGACTACGTGGTCAAGCCGTTCAGCCCACGCGAGGTGGCGGCGCGAGTCAGGGCTATCCTTAAACGCATGGCGCCGCGCCCTGTAATCGACGCCACGTCAGGGCTGTTTCGCATCGATCCGGAGCGTGTGCAGATTAGCTATCGCGGCCAGGCGCTGAGCCTGACCCGTCACGAATTCCGTCTGTTGCAATGCCTGCTCGAGCAACCGGAGCGGGTGTTCAGCCGCGAACAATTGCTCGATGCACTGGGCGTCGCGGCCGACGCCGGTTACGAGCGCAGCATCGACAGCCACATCAAAAGCGTGCGCGCCAAGTTGCGTCTGGTGCGGGCTGAGGCCGAACCGATCCAGACGCATCGCGGGCTCGGTTACAGCTACAGCCCGGGGCATAGCTGATGTCGTTGGGCCTGCGGATATTCCTGGTGTATGTGCTGTTTGTCGGCCTGACCGGCTATTTCGTGCTCAACACGGTGATGGAGGAAATCCGTCCCGGCGTGCGTCAGTCCACCGAAGAAACCCTGGTCGACACCGCCAACCTGCTGGCCGAAATCCTGCGCGACGATTTCAAGGCCGGCACCCTCAGCGAGAACCGCTGGCCCGAGTTGCTGCGCGCCTACGGCGAACGCCAACCGCGAGCGACGATCTGGGGGCTGCCGAAAAACCAGGTCAACCATCGCATTTACGTCACCGACGCCAAGGGCATCGTCGTGCTCGATTCCAGTGGCGTGGCGGTGGGGCAGGATTATTCGCGCTGGAACGACGTCTATCTGACGTTGCGTGGCGAGTACGGCGCACGCTCCAGCCGCAGCGATCCGGATGACCCCGCGTCGTCGGTGATGCACGTCGGCGCGCCGATCCGCGACAAGGGGCAGATCATTGGTGTGGTGACCGTCGCCAAGCCCAACAGCTCATTGCAACCTTATGTGGATCGCACCGAACGGCGCCTGCTGTTTTATGGCGCCGGGCTTATTGGCCTCGGTCTGTTGTTCGGCGCCTTGCTGTCGTGGTGGTTGAGCCGTGCGCTGCATCGTTTGACCGGTTACGCCCAGGCCGTCAGCGAAGGGCGGCGGGTGGAAGTGCCGCACTATCGCGGTGGTGAGTTGGAGCAGCTTGCGACAGCGGTGGAGCAGATGCGCACGCAACTGGAAGGCAAGGCCTACGTTGAGCGCTATGTACACACGCTGACCCATGAACTGAAAAGCCCCCTGGCGGCGATTCGTGGTGCGGCGGAGTTGCTGCAAGGTGACATGCCCGCGGGTCAGCGAATGCGTTTTGTCAGCAACATCGACAGCGAAAGTGCGCGGATGCAGCAGTTGATCGAGCGGTTGCTCAATCTGGCGCAAGTTGAACAGCGTCAGGGGCTGGAAGAGCGCACTGCGGTGCCTCTGGCGGTGCTTGTGGATGAGTTGCTGCAAGGGCAGGCGGCGCGCATCGAGGGTAAACAGTTGCGCATTGAGCAGGCTGTGGCGGCGGATCTGCTGCTGATGGGTGAGCCCTTTCTGTTGCGTCAGGCGCTGGGCAATCTGCTGGAGAACGCGCTGGATTTCACCCCGCTGCACGGGCTGTTGCGCTTCAGCGCCGAGCGGGTGGGCGAGCAGGTTGAGTTTCGCTTGTTCAATGAAACGGCGCAGATTCCCGACTACGCCTTGCCGCGTTTGACCGAGCGGTTTTACTCGTTGCCGCGCCCGGACAGTGGGCGCAAGAGCACCGGGCTTGGGCTCAACTTCGTCGAAGAGGTCGTCAAATTACATGGTGGGTCGATGAGCATCCGCAATGTTGAAAATGGCGTTGAAGTGACTTTGCGCTTGCCTTGAGACCGAGTCGCGAAGGGCTCGGTGAAGTCTCCATACAATCTCCATATTTCCCCCACATTCCTCCCACACACGCCAACCAGACTCTGCCGATCAAAACAGGGAGAGTCCCATGAACAAGAATCTGACCATAAAGCTCGGGGCGATTGCCCTGTTGATCCTGCTGTTGCTCATCCCTTTGCTGATGATCGACGGGGTTATCGATGATCGCCAGCAACGGCGCGACGGGGTGCTGGAAGACATTGCCCGCAGTTCCAGTTACAGCCAGCAATTGAGCGGGCCGGTGATGGTGGTGCCGTATCGCAAAGTGATTCACAACTGGAAGATCAACGACAAGACCGAGCAGCGTTACGACGAACCAAGCGAGGAGCGTGGGCGTTTGTATTTTTTGCCCGAGCGCTTCGAACTCGATGGCCAGGTGCAAACCGAACTGCGTGCCCGGGGTATCTACGAGGCGCGGTTGTTCCATGCCGATAACCGCATCACCGGCAGTTTTTCGCTACCGGCGCAATTGGGCATCCAGGAAGATTTCAGCGATTACCAGTTCGATGCGCCGTTTCTGGCAGTCGGCATCAGCGACATTCGCGGGATCGAAAACGCTTTGAAACTGGAACTCGACGGCCAGCGTCTGGACTTCGTTCCCGGTACTCAGGTCGGTTGGCTGGGTGAGGGGGTGCGGGTAACGCTGCCACTGCTCGATACCCGTAAAGCCAACGAACTGGCGTTCGGTTTCGACCTGCGTCTGCAAGGCACCGGTTCGTTGCAGGTGCTACCGGTGGGCAGGAGCAGCAGCGTTAGCCTCACTGCCAACTGGCCGCACCCCAGCTTCATCGGCAACTTCCTCCCGGCCAAACGTGAAATCAACGACGCCGGTTTCAGCGCCGACTGGCAGACCACGTTTTTTTCTACCAATCTGCAAGACGCCATGAGCCGTTGCGTGAGCGGCAATGATTGCGATGGGTTCAATGCCCGCAGCTTCGGGGTGAGTTTCATCGATCCGGTGGATCAGTATCTGAAGAGTGACCGGGCGATCAAATATGCGCTGCTGTTCATTGTCCTGACGTTCGCCGGTTTCTTCCTGTTCGAAGTGCTCAAGAGCCTGGCAGTGCACCCGGTGCAATACGCGTTGGTGGGTGTGGCGCTGGCGTTTTTTTATCTGTTGCTGCTGTCGTTGTCGGAGCACATCGGCTTTGCCCTGGCGTATCTGCTGTCGGCCAGTGGCTGCGTGTTATTGATCGGGTTTTACGTCTGCCACGTCTTGCACAGCGTGCGACACGGTTTGTGTTTCTCGGCGGGATTGGCAGCGTTGTATGGCCTGCTTTACGGGTTGCTCAGCGCCGAGGATTACGCGCTGCTGATGGGCTCGCTGTTGCTGTTCGGCTTGCTCGGCGTGTTCATGGTGCTGACGCGCAAACTGGATTGGTACGGGATCGGTCAGAAACCGGCCAAACCACTGGAGTTTGACGTGGGGGGGATGCAATGAGCGGGTTGCGTGAGGATCAGCGAGAGGCTGAGGTGTTGGTGACGCTGATCTTTGCGTCACTTCCGCCGGCACCGCGGTGGTGCCATCGCTGGCAAGCCACACACAGGACCTGCCTACCGAAATCCAGTGTGGGAGCGGGCTTGCTCGCGAAGAGGCCGGAACAAGCGCCGCCGATTTAAGGTTTGGGCAGGGTCGCGATCATGGACGGTCGCAAGCTCACTTCAGTGAACCAGTGGGCCAATTGCGGATTGGCCTCGCGCCAGCCCAGATCCGGGAAGCGCAGGTCGAGGTAACCCAGGGCACAGGCCACGCTGATCGCAGCAATATCGAAATGGCAGGTCAGCTCGGCAATCGCATCACTTTCCAGCAGGGCCAGGGTGCGACGGATCTTGTCGCGCTGGGCCTCGATCCACTCGTCCCAGTGTTTTTCCGGGGCACGCAGCACCTGCTCGTAACGCACCATCACCGACGCATCCATGATCCCGTCGGCCATCGAGGCCAGGGTCAGGCGGCGCCAGCGGGCCGAGCCGTCACGGGGGATCAGCGGATTGCCGACGTGTTGGTGGTCGAGGTAGTCGAGGATCACGCGGCTGTCATGGATGACATTGCCGTCGGCCAGACGCAGGGCCGGGATCTTGCCCAACGGGTTGTCGGCGTTGAGCTCGGCACTCGGGCTGACCGGGCTGAGGACACAGTCTTGCAAGGCGACGCGATCCTGCTGGCCAGTTTCGTGCAGCATCACCATCACTTTGCGAACGAACGGGGAGAGCGTGTTGTGGAACAGGGTCATGCTGGGTGTGGACATGGGTGAACCTCGGTGGTCGACGAAGAGCAGGAGGTTAGCCTAGTCAGATGCGGCGTACCTGGCGAGGGATTTGATGGGTGATGATCTAGAAGGACGGCACCTGCCGCCGTCGCTTCCACTGGCTCAAGCGCTGTTGAAGATTCAACGGGCTATCAATCTGCTGCCCCCGTGCTCGGCTGAAGAGAATCAACGCCAGCTCTGCCGTCGCCAGCGCATCGGCACTCGCGTTATGTCGCTCGAACACCTCAAGCTTGAACCAGTCGATCCACTCATCCAGCCCGGCCTCACGAATGTTCGCTTGCGGGCACAGCATCGGCGCAATCTCGGCGACATCCAGAAACACATGCTGCAACTTGTGCCGCAGATGTTCCTTCAGTGCCCGCCCAAGCATGTGCTGGTCGAATGGCGCATGGAACGCCAGCACGGGGCTGTCACCGGCAAACTCCATGAACGCCAGCAACGCCTCGGCCGGATCGCTGCCGGCGGCAATCGCGTTGGGCCCCAGACCGTGGATCAACACACTGGGACTGAGCTTGAGTTCACGACATTGCAGCGTGCGTTCGAACTGCTGGCTGAAATCGATCGCGCCGTCCTCGATCACCACGGCGCCAATCGACAACACCCGATCCTTGTTCAGGTTCAGCCCGGTGGTTTCCAGGTCCAGCACGACCCAGCGTTGTTCGCGCAGGCTGCATTCACTCAGCTCGCTGATCGCCGGCAGCTGCCCCAGACGTTGCTGCAGATCCGCTGGCAGCGCCGCACTGGCCGGCCGCAGCCACGAGAACAGGCTCATAACTGATACCGCAGGGTCAGGCTGCTTTGCAGGCGTTGAGCCTGGCGCAGGGATTCGCGCAGGATGCGTCGATCCAGATGATTGAGGCTGTCGGGGTCGACACGGTTGGAGTACGGCAGGTTCTCGCGCGTCTGGATCTGATGCTGCTGCATGCGCGTTTGCTGAATGAAGTGATAAGCCTCTTCATACGCCGCGCCGTCCAGCGGTTCGATGACTTCTTTATCCACCAGTTGGCGCAAGCGCTCAAGGGTGTTGTTGGCGTCGATGCCGTTGGCCAGCGCGAGCAATCGTGCGCCGTCCACGAACGGCGTCAGGCCCTGGACCTTCAGATCGAGGGTGGCTTTCTCGCCATTCTTGCGCGCCAGCACAAACTCGCGGAAACGCCCGACCGGCGGGCGATTACGCAAGGCGTTGTCGGCCATCATGCGCTGGAACAAACGGTTGTCGCCGACCTGATCGAGAATCCCCCGGCGCAGTTGCGCGCAACCCTGTTCATCGCCCCAGACCACGCGCAGATCGAAGTAAATGCTCGACCCGAGCAGATTCTCCGGCGTCGCCTCGCGAATGAATGCCGCGAACCGCCGCGCCCATTCTGCCCGGGACAAACACAGCTCAGGGTTGCCGGCCATGATGTTGCCCTTGCACAGGGTGAAGCCGCATTGCGCCAGGCTCTGATTGATCTGCTGGGCAATTGGCAGCAACTTTGCGCGAATCTCTGCTGCATGCACGGCATCGCGGGCGTCGAACAGAATGCCGTTGTCCTGATCGGTGTGCAGCGTTTGCTCGCGCCGGCCTTCGCTGCCGAAACACAGCCAACTGAACGGTATGCCCGGGTCGCCTTTTTCGGCGAGGGTCAGTTCGATTACGCGGCACACGGTGTGATCGTTGAGCAGGGTGATGATGTGGGTGATCTGGGTTGAAGAGGCGCCGTGGGCGAGCATGCGCTCGACCAGTTGGCCGATCTCGCCGCGCAGGATCACCAGTTGCTCGATGCGTTGCGCGCTGCGGATCGTTCGGGCCAGATGCACCAGATCGACCCGCTGCAAGGAAAACAGATCGCGCTCGGACACCACGCCGCACAGGCGCTGATCCTTGACCAGGCAGACGTGGGCGATGTGCCTTTCGGTCATGGCAATGGCCGCGTCGAAGGCGCTGTGGTTGGGCGAAAGATAGAAGGGCGCCTGGGTCATGTGGCGCTCGATGGCTTCGCCGAAATCGGCCACACCGTCGGCCACCACATGACGCAGGTCGCGCAGGGTGAAAATCCCCAGCGGCGCTTTGTGCTCATCCACCACGACGATGCTGCCGACCTGTTGCTCGTGCATCAGCTTCACCGCTGCACGCAGTGGCATGGCAGGGCTGCACGTCACCGGGTGACGCATGGCCAGTTCACCGAGACGGGTGTTGAGCGAGTATTGCGTGCCGAGGGTTTCCACGGCTTTCTGCTGGACTTGCTGGTTGACTTGATCGAGCAGGCTGCTGACCCCGCGCAAGGCGAAGTCGCGGAAGGCATTGGAGAGGGCGAACAGTTTGATGAACGCCAGTTTGTTCAGTTGCAGGCAGAAGGTGTCCTCGCCGGCCAAGTGCGCGGTGCGTGTCGCTCGCTCACCCAGCAACGCGGCCAGGGGAAAGCACTCGCCGGTGGTGATTTCAAAGGTGGTCTCGGTGCCGCCCTTGGCCGTGTGCGGGCGTTCGCCGACGACGCGGCCCTGCTTGACGATATAGAAGTGTTCGACCGGGCCATCGGCGGGTTTGATGATGCTCTCGCCCTGCCCGTAGAAACGCAGCTGACATTGCTCCACCAGATAAGCCAGGTGGGCGTGTTCCATTTGATTGAAGGGCGGGAAGCGCTGGAGAAACTGCAGGGTGCCCTGAATGTTCTGCAACACGGCGGTTTTCCCAGCCTGGGTGAAGGCGTCCGCTTTACTCATAACCATTACCGCAGTCTTTTTCGAATTGTTGTTGTCGGATCGTTGCCCCCATGGTCGGCCCCCTCGTGCAGGGTGCCCATTGGACGTAAGTCTAGGTTCGTCATGCCGTTGGGCATATTTGGGAAGTGCCCTACAAAATCAGTCGGGAATTCTTCTGTCCGACCTCTTGGAAAAAAATCCGACGAAGTGCACATTGAAGCTCTGCCTGGCGTTGTCTGACGACTGTGCCAGGTGATGATTTGAAAACGTAGAGAACGCTATGCCCGACCACGATATTTTGAGCGACGCCGAGCGTGAAGCGCTCAGTGCTGTAATGCTCGAACCTGACCCTCCTGCGCAGCGTGTATTGATCGTCGATGACGACAAGGACGCTCGGGAGTTGTTGTCGGAGATTCTGGCCTTGGACGGCATTCGGTGCCTGACCGCGGCCAGTGGCGAGGCCGCGCTGAAGATGCTGGCGGAGAAACCATCGATTGGTCTGTTGATCACCGATTTGCGCATGGGCAATGTCGGTGGGTTGGACTTGATTCGCCAGGTGCGTGAGTCGGTAAGGGCAGCGATGCCGATCATCATTGTGTCTGGCGATGCCGATGTGAAGGACGCCATTGCGGCGATGCATTTGAGCGTGGTGGACTTTCTGCTCAAACCCATTGATACGGGCAAGTTGCTCGGTCTGGTCAAACACGAATTGGGGATCGACCCCTGACGTTCAAGCCACACCGAAAAACCCGCTCTCACAATGGATCTCCAGTGGTTGTGATGAACCATAAAAAAGCCCCGATCTTCCGATCAGGGCTTTTTCATGTCCGGCATCTACGCAGGGTTACAGGCCGTTGGCAGCCTTGAACTCGCGACGACGGCGGTGCAGCACCGGCTCGGTATAGCCGTTGGGCTGCTTGGTGCCTTCGATCACCAGTTCGACCGCCGCCTGGAAGGCGATGTTGCTGTCGAAGTTCGGTGCCAGCGGGCGGTACAGCGGGTCGTTGGCGTTCTGACGATCCACCACCGGCGCCATGCGCTTGAGGCTTTCCATCACTTGCGCTTCGGTGACGATACCGTGGCGCAGCCAGTTGGCGATGTGCTGGCTGGAGATACGCAGCGTGGCACGGTCTTCCATCAGGCCGACGTCATTGATGTCCGGCACTTTCGAGCAACCGACGCCCTGATCGATCCAGCGCACCACGTAACCGAGAATGCCCTGGGCGTTGTTGTCCAGTTCGTTCTTGATCTGCTCCGGCGTCCAGTTCGGGTTGACCGCCAGCGGGATGGTCAGGATGTCGTCCACCGAAGCGCGGGCACGTTTGGCCAGTTCGGCCTGACGGGCGAACACGTCGACCTTGTGGTAGTGCAGCGCGTGCAGCGCGGCGGCGGTCGGCGAGGGGACCCATGCGGTGTTGGCACCGGCCAGCGGGTGAGCGATTTTCTGCTCGAGCATCGCCGCCATCAGGTCCGGCATGGCCCACATGCCTTTACCGATTTGTGCGCGACCTTGCAGGCCGGTGCTCAGACCGATATCAACGTTCCAGTTCTCGTAGGCGCCGATCCACTTCTCAGCCTTCATGTCGGCCTTGCGCACCATCGGGCCGGCTTCCATGGAGGTGTGGATTTCATCGCCGGTGCGGTCGAGAAAACCGGTGTTGATGAACACCACGCGCTCGCTGGCAGCCTTGATGCAAGCCTTGAGGTTGACCGTGGTGCGGCGCTCCTCGTCCATGATCCCGACTTTCAGCGTGTTGCGTTTGAGACCCAGCACGTCTTCGATGCGGCCGAACAGTTCGTTGGTGAACGCCGCTTCTTGCGGGCCGTGCATTTTCGGTTTGACGATGTAGACGGAACCTGTGCGGGTGTTCTTGCGCGACGTGTTGCCGTTGAGGTTGTGCATGGCCGCCAGGCACGTCAGCAGACCGTCGAGAATGCCTTCCGGCACTTCGTTGCCGTCTTTGTCGAGAATCGCGTCAATGGTCATCAGGTGGCCGACGTTGCGCACGAACAACAGCGAGCGGCCGTGCAGAGTCACTTCACCGCCAGTGGGCGTGGTGTAGCTGCGATCCGGGTTCATGGTGCGGGTGAAGCGCTGGCCGCCCTTGGCGACTTCTTCCGACAGATCGCCCTTCATCAGGCCGAGCCAGTTGCGGTAGATCACCACTTTGTCGTCGGCATCGACGGCCGCCACGGAGTCTTCGCAGTCCATGATGGTGGTCAGCGCCGCTTCCATCAGGACGTCTTTGACGCCGGCGGCATCGGTCTGGCCGACCGGGGTGCTGGCGTCGATCTGGATTTCGAAATGCAGACCGTTGTGTTTCAGCAGGATCGCGATTGGCGCGTTGGCGTCGCCCTGGAAACCGATCAGTTGAGCATCGTCACGCAGACCGCTGTTGCTGCCGCCCTTGAGGGTGACCAGCAGTTTGCCGTCAGCGATTTTGTAACCGGTCGAATCGACGTGGGAGCCCGCGGCCAGTGGCGCGGCTTCGTCGAGGAATGCACGGGCGAAGGCGATGACTTTGTCGCCGCGCACCTTGTTGTAGCCTTGGCCTTTTTGCGCGCCACCGTCTTCGCTGATCGCGTCGGTGCCGTAAAGGGCGTCATACAGCGAACCCCAGCGGGCGTTCGAAGCATTGAGCGCAAAGCGGGCGTTCATCACCGGAACCACGAGTTGCGGGCCGGCGGTACGGGCGATTTCGTCATCGACGTTTTGCGTCGTTGCCTGGAAATCAGCCGCTTCTGGCAGCAGATAACCGATTTCCTGCAAGAAGGCTTTGTAGGCCACGGCGTCGTGCGCCTGGCCTGCGCGGTCCTGATGCCAGGCATCAATGCGAGCCTGGAAGTCATCGCGTTTGGCGAGTAGGGCTTTGTTCTTCGGTGCCAGGTCGTGAATGACCTTGTCGGCACCTTCCCAGAATGCGTCGGCGGTGAGGCCGGTACCGGGAATGGCTTCGTTGTTCACGAAGTCGAACAGGACTTTGGCGACCTGCAGGCCACCGACTTGAACGTGTTCAGTCATTGCTTGCCTCACTCTGCTCAGCTATTTCGCTTTTCAGCTCTTCAATTTAACAATGAAGCCTCTGGCCATTTAAACCACAAACCTTCCGACCAGTACATGCCATTGCTGGCGGCTGGGCTGGGACCAATCAACGGCTTGGGGCCTTGATGACGGGGCTTTCAGGGTTGCGAACGTGCCTTGGGCAGACATCGATCCAGCGTTATGTAGTGCGCGCCGAGGCATACTACATGATGCGTTGCGCTTGTGAAAATGAGACTAATAACGTCGTTCTGCGACTCCATGACGCATTGCGGTCACAGCGCGGAACGGGATGTTCTCAAAAAACCAATGGATTGTTCCAGCTAAATATAAAAACTTGTACACGATTTGTTGTCTCGAGCGTCTGAGGCGACTGTTCATCCCTTGCCTATACTTGCCCTTCTATAACAAAAGTCATGACAAGAGGGCTGCGCCATGGACCATCTCGTACTCACTGTTTTCGCCCCGGACAAGCCCGGGCAGGTAGAGCGCATCGCCCAATGTATCGCCGAGCATGGGGGTAACTGGCTGGAAAGCCGCATGTCGCGGATGGCCGGGCAGTTTGCCGGGATTCTGCGGGTCGGCGTGCCGGCAGAGGCTTACGACGAATTAGTCGATGCCCTACAAACACTGTCGGCGCATGGCATTCGCGTGTTGATTGCCGAAAGTGGTATCGAGCAATCCTGCACCTGGAAACCGATCGCCATGGAACTGGTGGGCAATGATCGCCCGGGGATTGTGCGCGACATCACCCGCTTGCTGAGCGAGCAGGGTGTGAACCTCGAACGTCTGGTGACCGAAGTGCGGCCGGCACCGATGAGCAGCGAGCCGTTGTTCCATGCCGAAGCGATTCTCGCGGTGCCGCTGACGCTGTCGCTCGACGTGCTGCAATCGCGCCTGGAAACCCTGGCCGATGATTTGATGGTGGAACTGGTATTACGCACAGAGGTTTAGGCGCTGCACGGGTTATCCAGTTTAAACGTGCACCTGCCTGTGGATAACCTGTAGAGACTGCCCGCAACGCCACGCCCGCCGTGGTTTTGCGGCTACTGATCAAAAAATCGCCAATATTCAGTGAGTTGCGCACAAACGGCGGGGATCACGCTGTGGATAAGCTTGGGAAGGAACGATACAGGCCACGAGAACCGTGGCCTGCGAAGTGTTGTGCGTTTTTTGATCAGCTGCGTCGGCGCAGACTTATCCACGCATCGACGCTGTAGACGGCCAGACCGGCCCAAATAAAGATAAACGCCACCAAGGTGCTGGACGACAAGTGCTCACCGAACAGCAACACCGCTTGCAACAACACCAGGGTGGGCGCCAGGTATTGCAGGAAGCCGATGGTGGTGTAGGGCAAGTGCCGGGTGGCGGCGTTGAAGCACACCAACGGAATCAACGTCACGGGGCCGGCCGCCACCAGCCACCAGGCTTCGGACGTCGTCCAGAACTCGGGTTGAGCGCTGGTCGCGGTCGGGTTGAACAGCAGCCATGCGACGGCAATCGGCACCAGCATCCAGGTTTCCACCACCAGCCCCGGCAACGCCTTGACCGGTGCCTGCTTGCGGATCAGCCCGTAGAAACCGAAGGTCAGTGCCAGCACCAGCGACATCCACGGCAGACTGCCGACCTGCCACACCTGCTGCGCCACACCGACCGCCGCCAGACCCACCGCGACCCACTGCATGCGCCGCAGGCGTTCGCCGAGAATCAACATCCCCAGCAGCACGTTTACCAGCGGGTTGATGTAATAACCCAGACTCGCTTCAAGCATGCGCCCGTTGTTCACCGACCACACATAGGTCAGCCAGTTGGCGGCGATCAACGTGCCGCTCAAGGCCAGAATCGCCAAGCGCTTGGGGTTATCGAGCAATTCGCGCAACCAGCCCGGGTGTTTCCACACCATCAGCAGCAGTGCGCCGAACAGCGCCGACCACAGCACGCGATGGATGATGATCTCGACCGCCGGGACTTCGGCGATGGCTTTGAAGTAGATCGGGAACAGGCCCCAGATGATGTAGGCACTCAGGCCCAGAATGTACCCGCGACGCGGGTTGGCGGCTTGCATGCAGAATCCTTGCTTAGGCAGCTAACAAAGCAGGGATTGTAAGGAGGTTTGTCGGTGAATGCCTTAGCGAGAAGGTCGGAAAATTGTGAACACTGGATAAATGTGGGAGGGGGCTTGCTCCCGAAGGCGCTGTGTCAGCCAACATCAATGTTGAATGTCAGACCGTCTTCGGGAGCAAGCCCTCTTCTACAGGGGGTGTGGTGAATCAGAACAGTTTCAGCGGTTCTTCATTGAGTGCCGACAACTGCTCACGCAACGCCAGCACCTGATCGCCCCAATAGCGCTCGGTGCCGAACCACGGAAAGCTGCGTGGAAACGCCGGGTCGTCCCAGCGGCGCGCCAGCCAGGCGCTGTAATGCATAAGGCGCAGGGCGCGCAGCGGCTCGATCAGCGCCAGTTCGCGTGGGTCGAAGTCGTGGAATTCGTTGTAGCCGTCCATCAGCTCCGACAACTGCCCCAGACACTCCTGGCGATCACCGGCGAGCATCATCCAGATGTCCTGCACCGCCGGACCCATGCGGCAATCGTCGAGGTCGACGATGTGGAACATCTCGTCGCGGCACATCATGTTGCCGGGGTGACAGTCGCCGTGCATGCGGATGTTCTGGTGCGGCGTGGCGGCGTAGACGTCTTCAACACGTTTAAGCAGGTCCCGGGCGACCGATTCGTAGGCCGGCAACAGGCTCTTGGGAATGTAGTTGCCTTCGAGCAACGTGGTCAGCGAGGCATGGCCGAAGTTCTGTACGCCGAGGGCTTCGCGGTGTTCGAACGGTTTGGTCGCACCGACGGCATGAATGCGCCCGAGCAACTGGCCGAGGCGATACAACTGATCGAGATTGCCCGGCTCCGGCGCCCGGCCACCGCGACGCGGGAACAGGGTGAAGCGGAAACCGGCGTGTTCGTGCAGGGTTTCGCCGTTGTGGATCAGCGGCGCCACCACCGGGATCTCGACGTCGGCCAGTTCGAAGGTGAACTTGTGTTCTTCGAGGATGGCTTCGTTGGTCCAGCGCTGCGGCCGGTAGAACTTGGCGATCAGCGGTTCGCCGTCTTCGATGCCGACCTGATAGACGCGGTTCTCGTAGCTGTTGAGCGCCAGAATGCGTGCATCGCTCAAAAAACCGATGCTTTCAACGGCATCGAGGACGAGGTCGGGTGTGAGGGTTTCAAACGGATGGGCCATGCTGACTCCTGCGCGCAGCAGGCTGCCGCGTCCGGCCCGGCATGGTAACGCAGACTGTAAGGGTTGAGGGTTTTGCCTTGAATGGTAGGCTGCCTGTAAGGGCCCCTTCGGGAGCAAGCCCCCACCCACAGTGGATTTTCTGTGTACCTGCAATCTTCAATGCGGCACAGATCCAATGTGTGTGGGGCTTGCTCGCGAAAGCCGTTTGTCAGGCGCCGACTATTGCGCCGTCTTCACGGGTAATCGCAATCACCGAAGAGCGCGGTTTGCCGTTCGGCAGATGCTCGGGGAAAGTCGAACCGCCGTTTTCGCCGGGATGCTGAATCCCGACAAACAGGGTTTTCTGATCCGGCGAGAAGCTGATCCCGGTCACTTCACAACCAATCGGCCCGACCATGAACCGGCAAATTTCACCGGTCGCAGGGTCAGCGCAAAGCATCTGGTTGTTACCCATCCCGGCAAAGTCCCCGGCGTTGCTGGAGTCACCGTCGGTCAGAATCCACAACCGCCCGGCCTTGTCGAAACCCAGGCCATCCGGGCTGTTGAACATGTTCTGCGGAGTGATATTCGACGAGCCAGCCTTCGGCGTGCCGGCGTGCACGCCCGGGTTGCCGGCGACCACGAACAGATCCCAGGCGAATGTCTTCGACGCATGATCGTCGCGGTCGGTGCGCCAGCGCAGGATCTGCCCGTAGACGTTTTTCTCCCGCGGGTTCGGCCCGCCCACCGGTTGCCCGTCCTCGCCGCGCTTGGCGTTGTTGGTCAGGGTGCAATAAACCTGGCCGTCCTTCGGGCTGACCACGATCCATTCCGGACGGTCCATGCGTGTTGCGCCGACCACACTGGCCGCGAGGCGCGCATGGATCAGCACTTCGGCCTGATCGGCAAAACCGCTGCTGGCGTCGATGCCGTTCTTGCCGTGGGTCAACTCGATCCACTGGCCCTGGCCTTTCGGATGGTCCGGGTTGCCGTCACCGGCATCGAACTTCGCCACGTACAGGGTGCCGTGATCGAGGATATTGCGGTTGGCCTTGGCGTTGCGGTGGTTGATGCGGTCGCGGCTGACGAATTTGTAGATGAACTCGCCACGCTCGTCATCGCCCATGTACACCACGGCGCGGCCGTCGTCGGTTTCGGCCAGGGCCGCGTTTTCATGTTTGAAGCGGCCCAGGGCCGTGCGTTTGACCGGGGTCGACTGCGGATCGAACGGGTCGATCTCGACCACCCAGCCATGGCGGTTGAGTTCGTTGGGGTTCTTGGCCATGTCGAAACGCGGGTCAAACGGGTGCCAGTTGATCTCGCGGCTGGCCGCCGAGACACCGTAGCGTTTTTGCGCCGGGTCGAACTGCTGCTGGGCGTTGCTGCTGCCGAAGCAGTCGGTGAAGTTTTCTTCGCACGTCAGATACGTGCCCCACGGCGTTTTACCGTTGGCGCAGTTCTGGAAGGTGCCGAGGACTTTTTTACCGTGTTTGTCGGCACGGGTTTTCAGCAGGTCGTGACCCGCGGCCGGGCCGCTGATGCGCAACGGCGAGTTGCCGTGGATGCGGCGGTTGTAGCGCGAGCCTTGAACGAATTGCCACTGGCCGTTCTTGCGTTGCACTTCAATCACCGACACGCCTTCGCAGGCCAGGGCTTTGCGCACGTCTTCGGCCGATTGCGGCATGCCGCCGTGCGGGTAGAGGTAGCGATAGTTGGTGTATTCGTTGTTGATCGCCATCAACGCGCGGTTTCTGTCATCCGGGAATTCGAACAGGCTCATGCCGTCGTTGTTGTCACCGAACTGCACTTCCTGCGCGGCGGCGGTGCCGTTGCCACTCGGATCGAAGGCCGGGCCGTTCTTGTGCAGCGGCTGGCCCCAACTGATCAGTACCGAGGACTTATAGCCTTTGGGCAGGGTAATGACGTCGGTGGTCGCGGCGCTAATGCTTTCAAAGCCAAGCAAGCGGCTGTTGCCGGCGCTGACGCCTGTGGCCAGTGCGCTGCGGCTCAACAGGCTGCCACCGAGAAACATGGCCGCGCCGCACAGCGCGCCGGCGCCGATGAAGCCGCGACGGCTGAGGCCGACCATTTTTTCCAGGTCAGTGGATTGGTTTTCTTCTAATAGGCTCACATCAGGCTCCCTGCTTGGTTTTGGCAGCCACCTTAATGGGGAGCGATGAAGTTTTTGTTGCAGGCCGACCCTACAGCGGCGTGCCGATCAGCACGTTGGACGGCGAGAACTGTACGTGCACCGGTTGCTCAACGTTCAGTCCGCGTGTGCGAAGTTGCAGCGGCTCAGCCAGGGCGCAGAGCGTGTGGCCGTTGGGCAGGGCGATGCGCACTTCGCTGGGGCCGTCTTCAGCGTCGAGAATGGCTTCAATCGTGCCGCGCAGAAGATTGTGACCAGATGTTGCAGGTTGCTCGATGCTCAGCAATTCGAGCCAGCCTGCCTTGATCAGCGCCACCACTTCAGTGCCCGGTTGCAGCTCCAGGTGCACGGTGCTGTCGTGGGTGATCTGCGCGTTGAGGCAAAGACCTTCGGCCAACTCCAGGCGGATCAGGTCATTGCGACCCTGGCCGGCGATCGCCACGACTTTGCCGTGCAACTGGTTGCGCGCGCTGGTGCGCAGCATCAGTCGACCGAGCAGGTCGAGGTCGCTGGCATCTTCCGCCGCTTCCAGCACCTGCGCCTGTAAGGCCTGCAGCTTTTGATAAAGGCGCAGCACCCGCTCACCTTCGCTGGACAGTTTGGCCCCGCCGCCGCCCTTACCGCCCACCGCACGCTCGACCAAGGGTTTTTGCGCCAGGTTGTTCAACTCATCGATGGCGTCCCACGCGGCTTTGTAGCTTAAGCCTGCGCTTTTCGCGGCACGGGTGATCGAGCCCTGTTCAGCGATGTGTTGCAGCAGGGCAATGCGCTGCGGCCGTCGGACGATGTGCTGGGACAACAGGGAAGGCATGGACATGGGGGGACGCTTTTGACTGTGGCGATGGGAGGTGAAATTGGCCGCTGGCAACGCGTGAGTCAAGCCCCTGCCCGCAGGGCCGGTTGCTTGATCAGGATCCGGATTTCGGGGTGCGCGCCAGGCAATACACATCAACCCTTGCCGCGCCGGCGTTCATTAACAATCGAGCGAGCGCCTGAGCCGTGGCGCCGGTGGTCAGCACGTCATCGATCAATGCCAGATGCCGGCCGCGTACATCCGCCTGGGGCGTCAAAGCGAAAGCATTGCGCAAATTGCGTTTTCGCGCCTTGGCATCCAGATCCTGTTGCGCGCGGGTGTCTTGAATCCTGCACAGCACCTGCTCATCGCAAGGCAGGTCCAGTTTTAGGCTCAACCACCGCGCCAGCATCGCCGCTTGATTGAAGCCGCGTTGACGCAGACGTTTGCTGGCGAGTGGCACCGGTAACAACACGTCGGGGCGAGGCAGATCTTCATCAAAGCGATATTGCAGGTATTGTCCGAGAACGTCGGCGAGCAGGTGGCCAAACGGCCATTTTGCGTTGTGTTTAAAACGCGTAATCAGACTGTCCACGGGAAAGCCATAAAGCCACGGCACAGCGACCTGTTCGAACGCCGGCGGCTCTAGCAGGCAGTCTGCGCAAGTCAGGCCGGATTCAGGCAGCGGCAAAGCGCAGGTCCGGCATTGGCCCATGAGCCAAGGCAATTCGGCTTCGCAGGCCATGCACATTGGCGTTTCTGCTTCTGCCGGCTCATCGCACAGCAAACAGGTCTGTACGTTTTTTAAACAGATGTAAACTTGTCCTTCGTATCGTGGTTGACAGCGCATGGCTCTTCCTTAAATATGCCGAACATCCGTGTAGCGACTGTGGGTATTCCGTTTCCCAGTCGCCAGCCAAGCATAACCAAGGAAATACCCATGAGCGCGAGCACCACTGCCACCCTGCGTCACGACTGGTCACTGGTCGAAGTCAAAGCACTCTTCGTACAGCCATTCAACGACCTGCTGTTTCAGGCACAGACGGTGCACCGCGCCCATTTCAACGCTAACCGTGTGCAGGTCTCGACGTTGTTGTCGATCAAGACGGGTGCCTGCCCGGAAGACTGCAAGTACTGCCCGCAGTCTGGTCACTACAACACCGGCCTTGAAAAAGAAAAACTGATGGAAGTGCAGAAAGTCCTCGAAGAGGCGGCACGCGCCAAAGCCATCGGGTCGACCCGCTTCTGCATGGGCGCGGCGTGGAAACACCCATCGGCCAAAGACATGCCGTATGTGCTGCAGATGGTCGAAGGTGTGAAAGCCATGGGCCTGGAAACCTGCATGACCCTCGGTCGTCTCGATCAGGATCAAACCCAAGCGCTGGCCAAGGCCGGGCTCGACTACTACAACCACAACCTCGACACCTCGCCTGAGTTCTACGGCAGCATCATCACCACCCGTACTTACGGCGAGCGCCTGCAAACCCTGGCTTACGTGCGTGAGTCGGGGATGAAGATCTGTTCCGGCGGCATCCTCGGCATGGGCGAGTCGCTCGACGACCGCGCCAATCTGCTGATCCAGTTGGCCAACCTGCCGGAGCATCCGGAGTCGGTGCCGATCAACATGCTGGTCAAAGTCGCTGGCACGCCGCTGGAAAATGCCGACGACGTCGATCCGTTCGACTTCATCCGCATGCTCGCGGTGGCGCGCATTCTCATGCCGCAATCCCACGTGCGCCTGTCCGCTGGTCGTGAAGCGATGAACGAGCAGATGCAGGCCCTGGCATTCCTCGCGGGCGCCAACTCGATTTTCTACGGCGACAAATTGCTGACCACCGCCAACCCGCAGGCTGACAAGGACATGCAGTTGTTCGCACGTCTGGGCATTGAGCCGGAAGCCCGCGAAGAGCATTCGGATGAAGTGCATCAGGCGGCCATCGAGCAGGCGTTGGTTGAGCACAAGAGCAGCGAGCAGTTTTATAACGCGGCGGTTTGAAGCCTGCCCCGTTTCCTTTGAAGGAATGCAAAACCCCTGTGAGAGCGGGCTTGCTCGCGAAATCGGTGTGTCAGTAAAGGCGTTGTTGGCTGATACGAGGCTTTCGCGAGCAAGCCCGCTCTCACATTAGAAAATTTGTGCTGACACTCGAGGCCTGCATGTCTTTCGATCTCGCCGCACGCCTTGCTGCCCGCCGTGCCGAAAATCTCTATCGCCAGCGCCCGCTGCTCGAATCCCCGCAAGGGCCCGAGGTGGTGGTCGACGGCCAGCCATTGCTGGCGTTCTGCAACAACGACTACCTGGGCCTGGCCAATCACCCGCAAGTGATCGAAGCCTGGCGCGCCGGTGCCCAGCGCTGGGGCGTTGGCGGGGGCGCCTCGCATCTGGTGATCGGCCATAGCGGCCCACATCACGCACTCGAAGAGGCCTTGGCCGATCTCACCGGGCGCCCACGTGCGCTGCTGTTTACCACGGGCTACATGGCCAACCTTGGCGCGGTCACGGCGCTGGTCGGGCAGGGTGATACGGTGCTGGAAGACCGACTCAACCACGCCTCATTGCTGGACGCCGGGCTGTTGTCCGGTGCGCGGTTCAATCGTTATTTGCACAACGACGCCGGCAGTCTGGCCAAGCGTCTGGAGAAAGCCACCGGCAATACATTGGTGGTCACCGACGGCGTGTTCAGCATGGATGGCGATCTTGCCGACTTGCCAGCGCTGGCCCGTGAGGCCAAGGTCAAGGGCGCGTGGCTGATGGTCGACGATGCCCATGGCTTCGGCCCGTTGGGCGCCAACGGCGGCGGGATCGTCGAGCATTTCGGTTTGGGCCTGGACGATGTGCCGGTATTGGTCGGCACCCTGGGCAAGGCCTTCGGCACGGCAGGCGCATTTGTCGCCGGCAGTGAAGCGTTGATCGAGAGCCTGATCCAGTTCGCCCGTCCGTACATCTACACCACCAGTCAACCGCCGGCGCTGGCCTGCGCAACCTTGAAAAGTCTGGAGTTGCTGCGTAGCGAACACTGGCGTCGCGAGCATTTGCAGACGCTGATCCGCCAGTTCCGCCACGGCGCTGAACAGATCGGTCTGGAGTTGATGGACAGCTTTACGCCGATCCAGCCGATCATGGTTGGCGACGCCGGCCGTGCTGTGCGTCTGTCGCAGATGCTGCGTGAGCGCGGGCTGATGGTCACCGCGATTCGTCCTCCGACCGTGCCCGCCGGTAGCGCACGACTGCGTGTGACTCTGACCGCCGCCCACAGCGAGGCGCAGGTGCAGCTATTGTTAGAGGGACTGGCCGATTGCTTTGCCCAACTGTCGTCGGAGCCAAGCCATGCGTGATCGCCTGATTCTACTGCCCGGCTGGGGCCTCGGTGTTTCGCCGATGGAGCCTTTGGCTGCTGCATTGCAAGGACTCGATGAACACTTGCATGTCGAGATCGAACCGTTGCCGGAACTCGACTCCAGTGAACTGCAAGACTGGCTCGACGAACTCGATGAACGCATTCCTCAAGATGTCTGGCTCGGTGGCTGGTCGCTGGGCGGCATGCTCGCGTCCGAACTGGCAGCGCACCGCGGCGAACACTGCTGCGGTTTGCTGACGCTGGCGAGCAACCCTGCTTTTGTCGCCCACGAACAATGGCCGAGCGCGATGCCCGGCGAAACCTTCGATGCATTTCTCGCCGGTTGCCATGCCGACCCACGGCTGACCCTCAAGCGTTTCTCGCTGCTGTGTGTCCAGGGCGCGCAAGACCCGCGCGGCTTGTCGCGGCTCATGCTCGGCGCTGCGCCGAACGCGGCGCCTGCAACATTGATGGCCGGGCTGGAGTTACTCGCACAACTGGACACCCGTGAAGCCTTGCAGGCGTTTCGTGGGCCGCAGTTGCATTTGTTCGCCGGTCAGGACGGGTTGGTGCCAGCCGAGGCGGCGGGCGAGTTGTTCACCCTGTTGCCGGATATCGAAATTGGTCTGATCGAACAGGCCAGCCATGCGTTTCTTCTGGAAGACCCACACGGAGTAGCGGGCGCGATCCAGGCTTTTTTACATGAGTGCGGTGATGACTGATTTGTCTCTTGTCGCGCTGCCCGGCGGCTTGCCTGACAAGCGCCAGGTCGCGGCCTCTTTCTCCCGCGCGGCGGCCAGCTACGACAGTGTCGCCGAGTTGCAACGTGATGTCGGTACACAGTTGCTGCGGCGTCTACCTGTGGATTTCCGGCCGGCGCGCTGGTTGGATATGGGGTGTGGCACCGGCTACTTCACTCGCGCCTTGGCCGAGCGTTTTTTCGCAAGTCATGGGCTGGCACTGGACATCGCCGAGGGCATGCTCGATCACGCGCGTCCATTGGGCGGCGCCGAGCATTTCATCGCTGGCGATGCGGAGCGGCTACCGTTGCAGGATTCGACCTGTGACCTGATCTTCTCCAGCCTCGCGGTGCAGTGGTGTGCGAATTTTGATGCGGTGCTCAGTGAAGCCTTTCGCGTGCTGAAACCGGGTGGTGTTTTCGCGTTTGCTAGTCTTTGTGTCGGGACGTTGTTCGAATTGCGCGATAGCTGGCGCCAGGTTGATGGCCTGGTGCACGTCAACCGCTTCCGCGAGTTCGCTCGATATGAACAGTTGTGTGCGGCCAGTGGTTTGCGCGTCGTAAGTCTGGAGCAGCAGGCGCATGTACTGCACTACCCGGATGTGCGCAGCCTGACCCATGAACTGAAGGCGTTGGGTGCGCACAATCTCAATCCTGGCCGGCCGGACGGGTTGACCGGGCGGGCGCGGATTCTTGGTCTGGTCGAGGCTTATGAGCAATTCCGTCAGGCACAGGGACTGCCGGCGACCTATCAAGTGGTTTACGCCGTGTTGGAGAAACCCTTATGAGCGCAGCCTATTTCATCACCGGGACGGACACCGACGTCGGCAAAACCACCGTCGCCGCTGGGTTGCTGTGTGCGGCGCGTTCGGCAGGGTTGAGCACAGCGGCGGGCAAACCGGTCGCCTCCGGTTGCGAGGTGACGCCAAAGGGGCTGCGTAACGCCGATGCGCTCGCGCTGTTGGCCGAGTGTTCATTGCCGCTGAGTTATCAACAGGTCAATCCGGTGGCGTTCGAACCGGCGATTGCCCCACATTTGGCAGCGCGCGAAGCGGGTGTGGCGCTGACGGTGCAATCGCTGCTTACGCCGATGCGCGAGATTCTGGCGATGAATGCCGATTTCACCCTGATCGAAGGCGCGGGTGGCTGGCGGGTGCCGTTGGCGGATCAGGACAATCTGTCGGACCTGGCCATTGCACTGAAACTGCCGGTGATTCTGGTGGTGGGCGTGCGGTTGGGGTGCATCAGTCATGCGCTGCTGACGGCTGAGGCGATTGCTCGGGATGGCCTGCAGCTGGCGGGGTGGGTGGCGAATATCATCGAGCCCAAGACTTCGCGGCTGGAGGAGAACCTGGCGACGCTGGCTGAGCGGATTCCGGCGCCGTGCCTGGGGCGCGTGCCGAAGTTGAAGGCTTTAAGTGCTGAGGCCGTAGCTGAGCATTTGCAATTGGATCTGCTTGACTAAGTTTTTAGCTATGAACAGGCACTGTGCCATTAGTGTTTTTGACGGGTGTTTTTCTGACGTCTCTGTTTCAATGGCGCCTATTGATCCTTCCCAAGGATGAGAACTTCCATGGAAATCTCCGGTAACACAGCTTTTTATGCGGGTCTGAGTACGATTCAGACCGGGCAGAACCGCGTCGATCAGGCCGCTAGCCAGATCGCCAACAACACCATTGAGCGCTCGGTTACCAGCCAGTCTTCCGAGGCGCAGGTCGATCGTCTGCGTGGCGTGGATCGCAGCCAGCAAATGGATCTGGGCAGCGACATGGTCGAGATGGCCCAAGGCAAGTTTCAAGTGGAGCTGGGGGCAAAAGTCGCCAAGGCCTCCGATGAAATGCTCGGTACGATCATCGACACCTTTGCCTGATTTTTCGCCATTCATGCATTGCCGACGCCGCGCCTGTTCGCGGCGTTTTTCGTTGTAAGTCCTTCTCCCTCAACTAATCTTTTTTTATCGCCCGTGGCTCTTTCGAGCGCATGGCGGTTTGCTGTGTCCGGCGTTCGAAAGACGCGATGACGAACGGCAAAAGATCGATGCTTGACAAGATTTCGGCGTAAACGTATGTTTCAAACAACTGTTTGACCGTCACAACAAATCTACGCGGTCGTTCATTCCCGGTTACATCAGCAGAGGTTTATCGCTATGCCTGACTACAAGGCCCCCTTGCGTGATATTCGCTTCGTTCGTGACGAACTGCTCGGCTACGAAGCGCACTATCAGAGCCTTCCGGCTTGCGCAGACGCAACTCCAGACATGGTTGACGCCATTCTCGAAGAAGGCGCCAAGTTTTGTGAGCAGGTACTGGCGCCGCTGAACCGCGTTGGCGACACCGAAGGTTGCACCTGGAGCGAGTCCGGTGTGAAAACCCCGACGGGCTTCAAAGAAGCTTACAAACAATTCGTCGAAGGCGGCTGGCCTAGCCTGGCGCACGACGTTGAGCATGGTGGTCAAGGCCTGCCTGAGTCGCTGGGTCTGGCCGTCAGCGAAATGGTAGGCGAAGCCAACTGGTCGTGGGGCATGTACCCAGGCCTGTCGCACGGCGCGATGAACACCATCTCCGAGCATGGCACTCCTGAGCAGCAAGAGGCGTACCTGACCAAACTGGTTTCCGGCGAGTGGACCGGCACCATGTGCCTGACCGAACCGCACTGCGGCACCGACCTGGGCATGTTGCGCACCAAGGCTGAACCTCAGGCCGACGGTTCCTACAAAGTTTCCGGCACCAAGATCTTCATCTCGGCCGGTGTACACGACTTGGCCGACAACATCGTCGCCATCGT
>NZ_JBIUWN010000027.1:34884-62134 GCF_044743485.1 Pseudomonas sp. NPDC087614
GACCCCCCCCAAACACCACCCCCCGCCGGCCCCCCCCCACACGACATGGCCGACAACATCGTCCACATCGTACTGGCCCGCCTGCCGGATGCACCGGCCGGCACCAAAGGCATTTCCCTGTTCATCGTTCCAAAGTTCATGCCGAACGCTGACGGCACCCTTGGTGCGCGTAACGCAGTGAACTGCGGTTCGCTGGAACACAAGATGGGCATCCACGGTAACGCCACCTGCGTGATGAACTTCGACGGCGCCACCGGTTTCCTGATCGGCCCGGCAAACAAAGGCCTGAACTGCATGTTCACCTTTATGAACACCGCTCGCCTGGGTACCGCGCTGCAAGGTCTGGCCCACGCCGAAATCGGTTTCCAGGGTGGCCTGAAATACGCTCGCGATCGTCTGCAAATGCGCTCCCTGACCGGCCCGAAAGCGCCGGATAAAGCGGCTGACCCGATCATCGTGCACCCTGACGTTCGCCGCATGCTGTTGACCATGAAGGCCTTCGCTGAAGGCAACCGCGCGATGGTGTACTTCACCGCCAAACAGGTCGACATCGTCAAATACGGCGTGGACGAAGAAGAGAAGAAGAAAGCCGACGCACTGCTGGCGTTCATGACGCCCATCGCCAAAGCGTTCATGACCGAAGTCGGTTTTGAATCGGCCAACCACGGTGTGCAGATCTACGGTGGCCACGGCTTCATCGCCGAGTGGGGCATGGAGCAGAACGTTCGCGACAGCCGCATTTCGATGCTGTACGAAGGCACCACCGGTATCCAGGCACTCGACCTGCTGGGCCGCAAAGTGCTGATGACTCAAGGCGAAGCCCTGAAAAGCTTCACCAAGATCGTCCACAAGTTCTGCCAGACCAACGAAGGCAACGAAGCCGTTAAGGAATTCGTCGAACCGCTGGCTGCACTGAACAAAGAGTGGGGCGAACTGACCATGAAGGTCGGTATGGCCGCCATGAAAGATCGCGAAGAAGTGGGCGCGGCTTCCGTGGACTACCTGATGTACTCCGGTTATGCCTGCCTGGCCTACTTCTGGGCTGACATGGCACGTCTGGCAGCCCAGAAGCTGGCAGAAGGCACTGGCGACGCAGCGTTCTACACCGCCAAGCTGCAAACCGCGCGCTTCTACTTCCAGCGCATCCTGCCGCGTACCCGTACCCACGTGGCTACCATGCTGTCGGGCGCCAACAACCTGATGGACATGAAAGAAGAAGATTTCGCGCTGGGCTACTAAGCCTTAACGCGGTCTGCACAGCCGCTGCTCCTTTCGGGGCAGCGGCTTTTTCTTGCCTGATGAAAAATTGTTTAAGCGATGAAAATTCCCCACTAAAACGCTAAGAAAAGACGATTTCCTGCCGTTAAAGAGGCTTCGATGTGACGCGCGTCACACCGCATGTGCTCAACTGCTCAAAATGCAGGCACAATGCCATCTTTTGCCGGGTCGGAGTTCTACCCTTTGCCGCGTTCTTCCGCTGTACGTCTCAGCCATTTCCTACCTTCACTGCTGTTGTTGCTCGCGGGGTTGGCGGCTGCGTACGTCAAAGACCTCAACGTGTTCTTCACGTCGCTGTTCAACGTTTTGCCGACTCTGGTGCTGCTGCTGGGCGGTGCCTACTGCGCGGTTTACCGACGTCAGCGCGAACTGTTTCTGATGCTCACGGTGTACATCGCCTACTTTTTGCTCGACACCCAGACCGATTATTACCGCGACAACGGCAAGGTGCGCGAAGACGCTGCCGTGGTGTTCCATCTGGTCTGCCTGCTGCTGCCGTTGTTGTTCGGTGTGTTCGCTGCCTGGCAAGAGCGTACGCATTTGTTTCAGGACATGGTCGCGCGGTTTGCCGTGTTATTGGCCTTCGGCAGCGTGGCGCTGGGGCTTGAGCAAAGTTACCCACAAGCGCTGCTGATGTGGCTTTCGGAAATCCGCTGGCCGGCGCTGCACGGCGCGTGGATGAGCCTGATCCAGTTGTCGTATCCGGTGTTCATCTCGGCCTTTGTGTTGCTGGCCTGGCAGTACTGGCGCAACCCGCGTCCGCTGCACGCGGCGCAACTGGTCGGGTTGCTCGGGGTGTTCTGGATGCTGCCGAAAACCTTCATCCTGCCATTCACCCTGAACATCATGTGCAGTCAGGTGATGTTGATGATTGCGGCGGCGGTGGCGCACGAGGCTTATCAAATGGCCTTTCGCGATGAACTGACCGGGCTGCCGGGCCGGCGCGCGCTCAACGAGCGCATGCAACGCCTTGGCCGTAATTACGTGCTGGCGATGAGCGACGTCGACCACTTCAAGAAATTCAACGACACCCACGGCCACGACGTCGGCGATCAGGTGCTGCGACTGGTCGCCAGTAAACTCTCCAAAATCAGCGGTGGCGGTAGGGCCTATCGCTACGGTGGTGAGGAATTCGCCCTGGTGTTTGCAGGCAAAACCCTTGAGGAATGCATGCCGCACCTGGAAGTCATCCGCGAGTCGATAGCCTCTTACAACATTCAACTGCGCAATCAGGAAAACCGCCCGCAGGACGATCAGCAAGGTCGTCAGCGTCGCGCCGGGTCCGGTGCGTCCAGTGTCTCGGTCACGGTCAGTATTGGCGTCGCTGAACGCGTCGAGCAGCGCAACCCCGAACAAGTGCTCAAGTCCGCGGACGAGGCGCTCTACAGCGCCAAGGGCGCGGGGCGTAACTGCGTGGTGGCGTTCGGACAGAACCGCCGTGGCGCGGTGCGCATGGACAGTGCCGCCGGTTGAGTGATGACGGCGCATTCAGCGTCTGGACAATGATTGTGGGGTAGGGTGGCCGGCAGTAGGTTGAAGAAATCTGCTGACGGAGAAGCCACCATGCCCGAGTACAAAGCTCCCCTGCGCGACATGCGCTTTCTGATCGACCACGTCTTCGACTTCCACGCCAACTACGCCGCCCTCGGCGCGCATGACGCCAGCCCGGACATGATCAACGCGATCCTTGAAGAGGGCGCGAAGTTCTGTGAGAACGTTCTGGCACCGCTCAACCGCAGCGGTGACGAAGAGGGCTGCCATTTCGACAACGGTGTGGTGACAACGCCTACAGGCTTCAAGCAGGCCTTCGCACAATATGTTGAGGGCGGCTGGCACGGTCTGGCGGCGGACCCGACTTATGGCGGCCAGGGCCTGCCAAGTTCACTGGGGCTGGTGATCAGTGAAATGGTCGGCTCCAGCAACACGTCCTGGGGCATGTACCCGGGGCTGACCCACGGCGCAATGTCAGCGATCCACGCCCACGGCACCGCCGAGCAGAAAGACACTTACCTGAGCAAACTCACCGCCGGCCAATGGACCGGCACCATGTGCCTGACCGAGGCCCATTGCGGCACTGATCTGGGCATCATCAAGACCCGTGCCGTGCCCCAGGCTGACGGCAGTTACGCGGTCACCGGCAGCAAGATTTTCATCTCTGCCGGCGAGCACGACATGAGCGACAACATCATCCATCTGGTATTGGCCAAACTGCCGGACGCGCCGGCGGGCACCAAGGGCATTTCGCTGTTCATCGTGCCGAAGTTCTTGCCGGATGCTGTGGGTGAGGCCGGTGAGCGCAACGGGGTGTCCTGCGGTTCGATCGAACACAAAATGGGCATCAAGGCTTCAGCCACCTGCGTGCTGAACTTCGACGGCGCCAAGGGCTTCCTGATCGGCGAGCCGAACAAGGGCCTGAACTGCATGTTCACCATGATGAACCACGCACGGCTTGGTACCGGCATGCAGGGGCTGTGTCTGGGCGAGGCGAGTTTCCAGGGTGCGATCAAATACGCCAATGACCGCTTGCAGATGCGCTCTCTGACCGGCGCCAAAGCCCCGGACAAAGCGGCCGACCCGATCATCGTCCACCCGGATGTGCGGCGCATGCTGTTGACCATGAAAGCCTTCAACGAAGGCAATCGTGCACTGACCTACTTCACCGCGCAGATGCTCGATGTCGCGCACCTGAGCGGCGATGCCCAAGCGCGTCAGGACGCCGAAGACCTGTTGGCGTTCCTCACGCCGATCTGCAAAGCGTTCATGACTGACACCGGGCTGGAAGTGACCAACCATGGCATGCAGGTGTTCGGCGGGCATGGGTTCATTCGTGAATGGGGCATGGAGCAGTTGGTTCGCGACTGCCGGATTGCGCCGATCTACGAGGGCACCAACGGCATTCAGGCGCTCGATCTGCTCGGGCGCAAGGTGCTTGGCAGTCAGGGCAAGCTGCTGCGTGGCTTCACTAAAATCGTCCACAAGTTCTGCGCGGCGAATGCCGAGCATGCGCAACTGGGCAGTTTTGTCGCTCAGCTCAACGAACTGAACCAGCAGTGGGGCGACCTGACCATGAAGGTCGGCATGGCGGCGATGAAGAACCCGGACGAAGTCGGTGCCGCCTCGGTGGACTATCTGATGTACAGCGGCTACATCATTCTCGGCTATCTATGGCTGCGCATGGCGCAGGTGGCGCAGGCGCAACTGGACGCGGGCGAGGGTGAGGCGGATTACCTTCGGGGGAAACTGGCAACGTGCGAGTTCTATTTCAAACGGCTATTGCCGCGCACGGCGGCGCATCGTGCGGCGGTCGAGGCGGGTAGCGATTGTCTGATGAAACTGCCGGCAGAGCTATTTGCGCTCTAAGCGCAAAAAAAAGATCGCCGCCTTCGTCGGCTTCTCCAGGGGATCGCGTTTACCTGGGTCGCTGGCGAAGGTGGCGGTCTTTTTTGTGGTGACTAAAAATAACAAATCAGTCACCGGTTGACCCTATGTGTCGCAAAAGTTGTTGAGGTACACTCAGCCTCAACGAAAGCACCATTCCACGAATCACCTGTTTAGATCTTGCGAGGTTTGCCATGGCTGACTACAAAGCGCCGCTGCGCGATATGCGCTTCGTCCTCAATGAAGTATTCGAAGTCGCCAAACTCTGGGCTGAGTTGCCGGCACTGGCAGAGACCGTTGATGCTGAAACGGTTGAAGCGATTCTCGAAGAGGCTGGCAAGGTCACCAGCAAAAGCATTGCGCCGCTGAGCCGTGCCGCTGACGAAGAAGGTTGTCACTGGGCCGACGGTGCCGTCACCACGCCCGCCGGTTTCCCACAGGCCTATCAGACTTACGCTGAAGGCGGCTGGGTCGGTGTTGGCGGTGATCCTCAATACGGTGGCATGGGCATGCCCAAAGCCGTGTCGGCCCAGGTCGAAGAAATGGTCAACTCCGCCAGCCTGTCCTTCGGTCTGTACCCGATGCTGACCGCCGGTGCTTGCCTGTCGATCAACGCCCATGCCAGCGAAGAGCTGAAAGCCGCGTACCTGCCAAACATGTACGCCGGCGTCTGGGCCGGTTCCATGTGCCTGACCGAGCCGCATGCCGGCACCGACCTGGGCATCATCCGCACCAAGGCCGAGCCGCAGGCCGATGGTTCCTACAAGGTCAGCGGCACCAAGATCTTCATCACCGGTGGCGAACACGACCTCACTGAAAACATCATCCACCTGGTGTTGGCCAAACTGCCGGACGCGCCGGCCGGTCCGAAAGGCATTTCGCTGTTCCTGGTGCCGAAGTTCATGGTCAATGCCGATGGCAGCCTGGGCGCGCGTAACCCGGCCAATTGCGGTTCGATCGAACACAAGATGGGCATTCAGGCGTCCGCGACCTGTGTGATGAACTTCGACGAAGCCGTCGGGTATCTGGTCGGCGAGCCGAACAAGGGCCTGGCCGCGATGTTCACCATGATGAACTACGAACGTCTGGGCGTCGGTATTCAAGGTCTGGCGACTGGCGAGCGCTCGTATCAGAACGCCGTTGAATACGCCCGTGACCGTCTGCAGAGCCGTTCGCCGACCGGCGCGCAGAACAAAGACAAGGTCGCTGACCCGATCATCGTCCACCCGGACGTGCGTCGCATGCTGCTGACCATGAAAGCCTCGAACGAAGGTGGGCGTGCGTTCTCCACCTACGTCGCGATGCAACTCGACACCGCCAAGTTCAGCGAAGACGCGACCACGCGCAAGCGTGCGGAAGATCTGGTCGCGTTGCTGACGCCGGTGGCCAAGGCATTCCTCACCGACCTAGGCCTGGAAACCACCGTACACGGCCAGCAGATTTTCGGCGGTCATGGCTACATTCGTGAATGGGGCCAGGAGCAACTGGTGCGTGACGTACGCATTACCCAAATCTACGAAGGCACCAACGGCATTCAGGCGCTGGACCTGGTCGGACGCAAGATCGTCGGTAGCGGCGGTGCGTTCTACAAACTGTTCGCTGACGAGATCCGCCATTTCACCGCAACCGCCAGTGCTGATCTGGGCGAATTCACCAAGCCGCTGAACGAGGCTGTCGACACCCTTGACGAGTTGACCGCATGGCTGCTGGATCGGGCAAAAAACAACCCGAACGAAATCGGCGCGGCGTCGGTCGAATATTTGCAAGCGTTTGGCTACACCGCTTACGCCTACATGTGGGCATTGATGGCCAAAGCCGCATTGGGCAAAGAAGCGCAGGAAGATTTCTATGCCAGCAAGCTCGGCACTGCACGCTTCTACTTCGCCCGTCTGCTGCCGCGTATTCATTCGTTGAGCGCGTCGGTAAAGGCTGGCAGCGAGTCGCTGTTCCTGCTGGAGGCGGCGCAATTCTGATGATGTAACGTCATGTAAGCATTTGCTTACGTGACGTGATGCTGTTCTCCCATAGGCGTAGATTGGATCCACAGCTAATCTACATTTCATGGACGTCGCGCAGGAAGCGCAAAGCAACAACACGGACACGTAGGATTCTGCCAGGGTGGCGGAGTGAAATGGATGTCAGGGAAACAGTCTGCAAAGCCCCGCTTCGGCGGGGTTTTCTTTTTCCCGCAGAAAAGTCTCAGGCCAAGGGGACCAGTGGCGATGCGCCTGTAAGCGGTCTCTCCTCACGCGCCATCACCTCTTCCAGCAATGTGCGCAATAGCGCCAAAGACGCCTGCTGACGTTGCACATCGCGACACACCAGCCCGACTTTCAATGGCACCCGAGGTTCGCTCAGCGGTTTCCACAGCAGGTCCTGATCGTGGTACTCCTTCTGAGAACGTCCCGGCAGCACCGTCGCCAGTTTGGTGTGCGGCAGACTGTCGAGAATCCCCACCATATTGTTCAGCTCGGCCTGTACCAGCGGGCGCCGTCCGAGGCTGGTCAGCTGTGCCTGCCAGATCTGACGAATCTGAAATTCTTCCCCCAGCAGCAACATTGGCAATTCGGCCGCTTGGCGCATCGATACTTTCTTGAATTCACGCAATGGATGATCCGCCGGGATGACCAGCGTCAGTTCATCTTCGTACAGCATCACGCCATGGAGGCCCGGTTGGCGCGGTGGTAGATAGCTGATGCCGATGTCCAGCGAACCATTGAGCAGGCGCCGTTCGATCTCCAGCCCGGTCAACTCATAGATTTGCACAACGAGATGCGGTTGGGCCTTGCGCACGCGTTCGAGCAGTTGCGGCACCAGGCCGGTGTGTACGGTTTGCAGCACACCAATCGCCAGCGTGCGCAACGCCTGACCCTTGAAGTTACCCAGCGCCTCGCGCGCCCGTTGCAAGCCATCGAGCAAGGGCTGCGCGTGGTTGTACAGCGTGTGCGCAGCCAGCGTCGGCAGCAGGCGTTTGCTGCTGCGTTCGAACAGGGTGACGTCGAGGTTCTGCTCAAGCTGGCGGATCTGCTGCGACAACGCCGGTTGCGAGATCGACAGCCGCTCAGCAGCCCGGCCGACATGGCCTTCTTCGTAGACCGCGACGAAATAACGCAGTTGTTTGAAATCCATAAGTAACACTTATCGAAAATGCTGGGAAATCGAAATGGCTCGAAGCCGTCAGTGGGCCTAGTCTACCCGCATTCACAAGGCTTACAGGGCCAGAAAGCGCGATGAATAACGTTCGCTTCGACAGTGTTTGCATAGGCAGTTCAAAAAACCCCAAGCGAGGTTTTTTTCAATGAATCTGTTCAGTTTGCGGCGCCAGACGCCAAGCCTTGATGACCTCTCATTCGAGGCCGCCCCGCCCGATACCGGCGAGCGCCTGATGCCGAGCGTCGAGCGACCACACCAGGTGTTCGTCCGGGGCCAGGGTTCTTGGCTGTGGGACAGCAACGACCGGGCTTATCTGGACTTTTCCCAGGCGGGCGGCGCCAACAGTCTCGGTCACAGTCCTTCAGCGCTGGTGAAAGCCATCACCAGTCAGGCTCAGGCGCTGATCAATTCTGGTTTCAACCTGCACAATCGCGGCATGCTCAGCCTTGTCGAACGCCTGTGCGCCAGCACCTCCAGCGATCGTGCTTATTTGCTCAACAGCGGCAGCGAAGCCTGTGAAGCGGCAATCAAACTGGCGCGCAAGTGGGGCCAACTGCATCGCGGTGGCGCCTCGCGGATCATCGTTGCGAAACAGGGCTGTCATGGCCGTAGTCTGGCGACGATTTCAGCGTCGGACAGTGGCAACCTGCACAACCGTTTCGCTCCGTTGCTGCCGGGTTTCGACCGCGTGCCGTTCAACGATTTGCCGGCCCTGCACGCGGCGGTCGATGCGCAGACCGTGGCCATCATGCTGGAGCCGATCCAGAGCGATGCCGGGGTGGTTGCGGCCACCGAGCATTACCTCAAAGGTGTTGAGCGTCTGTGCCGCGAGTTGGGCATTCTGCTGATTCTCGACGAAGTGCAGACCGGCATCGGCCGCTGCGGCACCTTGCTTGCCGAACAATCCTACGGCGTTCGTGCCGATATCGTCGTACTGGGCAAAGGTCTGGGTGGTGGCGTGCCATTGGCGGCGCTGCTGGCACGAGGCAAGGCTTGCTGTTTCGAACCCGGTGAACTGGGCGGCACCCATCACGGCAACGCGCTGATGACAGCGGCCGGTCTGGTGGTACTCGACAGCGTGCAGGACCGGGCCTTTCTTGAACAGGTCAAAGACAACGGCCAGCATCTGCGCGAAGGTCTTGCGCGTTTGGCTCATCGCTACGGCCATGGCGAGTTGCGTGGTCAAGGGTTGTTCTGGGGCCTCACCCTGTCGGACGATTCAGCCGAAGCTGTGGTCCAGGCCGCACGGCACGAAGGCCTGCTGCTCACCGCTGCGCAACCCGACTGCCTGCGCTTCACCCCGGCGCTCACTGTCAGCAAAGCCAACATCGACGAAATGCTCCTGCGCCTGGCCCGAGCCTTCTCCCGCGTGCTTGGCGCACAGATGCAATGCCGCAAAGGGATTGCCGTCTGATCCGAACTGTCTTACCCGAATTCAAGAACCGTCTCGCGGTATAACGCACGCCCTACGCCTGATTCTTTTGGCGTGGGGCGTTTTTTTGTACGCAGTAGTGGCAAACAGCAGTCAGATGCAGTGAACCCTGACGAACGGCAAAGGTCGATTAGCTTGTTTGGCTCAAATGAGCCAGCCCCCACTCAGGAGCTGCCCCATGGACTTTATTCGCATCATCATCGCTATTCTGTTACCGCCGCTGGGTGTGTTTCTGCAGGTCGGGTTTGGCGGGGCGTTCTGGTTGAACATTCTGCTGACGTTGTGCGGCTACATTCCCGGGATCGTGCATGCGGTTTACATCATCGCCAAGCGTTGAGTTCTGCGGCGTCAGGTAAATAGTCTTCGCGAGCAAGCCCGCTCCCGCACTGGATGTGTGTTGTTCACAAATCTCCTGTGGGAGCGGGCTTGCTCGCGAATGGGGCGACTCGATGGATGAAAGTGGGCGTGGATCTCAGTCCGCCAACATCACCCGCCGATAAAACGTCCACTCCTGCTCCAACGCATGCGCCTGATTGACTGCGCGGCGGAAGCCATGGTGCTCATCGACGTAGTAATGCGCCTCGACCGTAATGCCGTTGCGCTCCAGCGCCTGGGCCATGTCGCGGGTCTGTTGCGGCACTACGACAGCATCCAGTTCACCCTGGAAGAAAATCACCGGCACGCGGATGTTGCTTGCGTGCAGCAACGGCGTGCGGGCGGCGTAGCGTTCGGCGTCTTGCTCGGGATCGCCGATCAGCCAATCCAGATAATCCCCCTCGAACTTGTGCGTCGCTCTAGCCAACGCCACCGGATCGCTGACCCCATAAAGGCTGGCGCCGGCACGAAACACCTGATGAAACGCCAAGGCACAAAGCGTGGTGTAGCCGCCCGCGCTGCCGCCACGGATGAACGCACGTTCAGCGTCGATCAGCCCTTGTGCGGCGAGATACCCCACCACTGCGCAAGCATCTTCGACATCCACATCGCCCCAGCTCAGATGCAACGCCTGCCGATATTCGCGGCCATAACCGCTGCTGCCGCGATAGTTGAGGTCAGCGACGGCGAAGCCACGTTGCGTCCAGTACTGGATGCGCGGGTCAAGCATCGGGTAGCAGGCCGAGGTTGGGCCGCCATGGATGAACACCACCAGCGGCGGTTTCACTTCACCGCCCATGGCCGGATAAAAGAACCCGTGAGCCTCTCCCGAACCGCTGGGGTAACGCAGGGTTTGTGGACGGCTGATGCGTTCGGCGGGCAACGGTGCGACGCCACCGGCCAGCACTGTTACGTCGTGGGATGCGCGATCAATGGCGATCACCGCCGAAGGGCTGATCGGCGAGGCCGCGATGCAATAGATGAATTGCTGATCCAGTGCCAGATGACGCAAGCGGCTGTAGTCGCCGGTGAAGTCTTCACCGTCGAGCGTCAGACGACCGAAGCCGCCCTCACTCCAACTGCCCAGATACGAGTCGCCAACGGGTAACCAAGTACAGCCACCCAGTTGCCAAGGCGCGGGTGCATGATCGGCTTCGGCGCTTGGCAACGCTTGCAGACCATCGTCTGTTTCGCCCCACGGCTGCCAGAATCCGCCGCGATCAGTCAGACAAAACAAGCGGTTTTCGGTATTGAATCGCGGTTGCTGGATCGACTCCTCAACCCCGTCACCCGCCAGGCAACGTGGTGCTGAAAAGCCCCCGTCAGCCGAGCGCCCAGCCACCATCAACCGAGTCGAAGTCCACGGCTGATGGGGCCGGCTCCACTCGATCCACGCCAAACGCTGGCCATCCGGGCTGATGATCGGCGCGGCATAAAAGTCCGCGCCCTCGGCCAGCACATGACGCGTGCCGTCAGCCAGATCAATCGCGACCAAGCGATGCTGATCGTGGTGTTCTTCCACTGCCAAGACCCGACCCTGGGCAACATGCAGATCGCCGTAGCGACACTCACCCGACGTCAGCGCTTCAGGCTGACCATCCAGCGCCTGTCGATATAACTGCTGATCCGCCTCGCCGACGAAAACCACCCCGTCGGGTGTCAGGCAAAACGCGCCACCGCCATATTCGTACACGCGGCTGCGCACGCTGAAACCTTCGGGCGTCAGACATCTCGCCAGGCCATCGCGCCAATGCCAGATCCGGCACGCCGCGTTTTCGGGACGATATTCATTCCAGAACAAACCGTTGCTACCCAGTTGCAGTTCGGCGAAATCCATCCCGGCGGCGACGGCTTGAGCGGCGCTGAAAGGCTCAGCTTTTGGCGATGAGGCGTGAGTTTCGTTCATTGCGAAAGGCCAGTTGTTCGATGGTTTGAGTGGCGTGCTCGGCTTCTTCGCGGGCCTTGAGGATCACACCGTGATGTTCGGATTTGCTGCACACAGGGTCGGCATTGCTCGCGTCACCCGTGAGCATGAACGCCTGGCAGCGACAGCCGCCGAAGTCCTTTTCCTTCTCGTCGCAGGAGCGGCACGGCTCGGGCATCCAGTCGTACCCGCGAAAGCGGTTGAAGCCGAACGAGTCGTACCAGATGTGCTGCATGCTGTGGTCGCGCACGTTGGGAAATTGCACTGGCAGTTGTCGCGCGCCATGACAGGGCAGGGCAGTGCCGTCCGGAGTGACGGTCAGAAAGATGCTGCCCCAGCCATTCATGCAGGCTTTCGGGCGTTCTTCGTAATAGTCCGGGGTGACGAAAATCAGCTTGCACGGATGCCCTTCGGCCTCCAGCTTGGCGCGGTATTCGTTGGTGATACGTTCGGCGCGCACCAGTTGTTCCTGGGTCGGCAGCAGACCGACACGATTGAGCTGCGCCCAACCGTAGAACTGGCAGGTGGCAAGCTCGACGAAGTCTGCTTCCAGCGCGATGCACAGCTCGATGATGCGGTCGATCTTGTCGATGTTGTGCCGATGGGTGACAAAGTTGAGCACCATCGGATAGCCGTGGGCCTTCACCGCACGGGCCATTTCCAGCTTCTGTGCGAAAGCCTTTTTCGAGCCGGCGAGCAGATTGTTCACCTGCTCGTCGCTGGCCTGAAAACTGATCTGGATGTGATCGAGGCCAGCCTTCTTGAAGTCGCTGATTTTCTGCTCGGTGAGCCCAATGCCCGAGGTGATCAGGTTGGTGTAGAACCCAAGCTTGCGCGCCTCGCCGATCAGCTCGGCGAGATCCTGGCGCACCAGCGGTTCGCCACCGGAAAAACCCAATTGCGCCGCGCCCATTTCCCGCGCCTCGCCAAACACCTTGATCCACTGCTCGGTGCTCAGCTCTTTGCCCTGCTCGGCGAAATCCAGCGGATTGGAGCAGTACGGGCATTGCAGCGGGCAGCGGTAGGTCAGCTCGGCGAGCAGCCACAGCGGCAGGCCGATCTCAGGCTTGGGCGGTACTTGCACCGATGAATCAGGCAAGTTCGATCCAGTGCTGCGCACGGGCAACCTCCATGAATTGCTCGATGTCGTCACCGAGTTCGGGCACGCCGGGGAACTGCTCGTCGAGTTTGGCGATGATCGCCGCGACATCGCGTTCACCGTCGATCAAGCCGCCGATCAGCGCGGCGCTGTCGTTGAGTTTGATCATGCCTTCGGGGTACAGCAGCACATGGCCTTTCTGCGCCGGCTCGTACTGGAAACGGTAGCCGGGACGCCAGGTCGGGATCTTGCTGCGATCAAAACTCATAAGGTGATTCCTTTATGCCAGACCCGTTGCTCGGTCACGCTGTGATACGGCGGGCGGTTCAGTTCGTAAGCCATGCTCATGGCATCGAGCATGCTCCAAAGAATGTCCAGTTTGAACTGGAGAATTTCCAGCATGCGCTCCTGGCCCTCGCGGGTCTTGTAGTGCTCAAGGGTGATCGCCAGACCATGCTCGACATCGCGCCGCGCCTGGCCGAGGCGGGTGCGGAAATATTCGTAACCGGCCGGGTCGATCCACGGGTAATGTTGCGGCCAACTGTCGAGGCGCGATTGGTGGATCTGCGGTGCGAACAGTTCGGTCAGTGAACTGCTGGCGGCCTCCTGCCAACTGGCCCGGCGGGCGAAGTTGACGTAGGCGTCGACGGCGAAACGCACGCCGGGCAACACCAGTTCCTGGGAGCGCAGTTGATCCGGATCGAGGCCGACGGCTTGGCCCAAGCGCAACCACGCTTCGATACCACCGTCTTCACCGGGGGCGCCGTCGTGGTCGAGCAGGCGCTGAATCCACTCGCGGCGGATTTCGCGATCCGGGCAGTTGGCGAGGATGGCCGCGTCTTTCAGCGGAATATTCACCTGATAGTAGAAGCGGTTGGCAACCCAGCCCTGAATCTGTTCGCGGGTGGCGCGGCCCTGGTACATCGCCACGTGATACGGGTGATGGATGTGGTAGTAGGCGCCTTTGGCGCGCAGGGCCGCTTCGAATTCGGCGGGGGACATCGGTTGGTCGGTCATTGCGGTTCTCCGGGGAACAACCGTTGGGATCCTGGGTGTCTGGTCTGATGCCTTCGCGAGCAAGCCCGCTCCCACGTTGGAATGCAGTCTGCTTGTGGGCGCGGGCGTGCTCGCGAAGAGGCCGGTCGCTACAGCACAATACTCATGCCGTCATACGCCACTTCAACATCACGCCGCGCCAGTTCCGCGCGCTGCGGCGAATCCTCATCGAGAATCGGGTTGGTGTTGTTGATGTGGATAAGCACCTTGCGTTGCTCGGGAAGCTGTTCCAGCACTTCGAGCATGCCGCCAGGGCCGTTCTGCGCCAGATGGCCCATCTCGCGACCGGTGCGGGTGCCGACGCCACGGCGCTGCATTTCATCGTCGTCCCACATTGTGCCGTCGACCAACAGGCAATCGCTGCCCGCCATGATCTCGAGCAACGGCGCGTCAACCTTGCCCAGACCCGGGGCATAGAACAGTTTGCCGCCAGTCTTCAAGTCTTCGACGATCAGGCCGATGTTGTCGCCCGGATGCGGGTCGAAACGATGCGGCGAGTAGGGCGGTGCGGCGCTGCGCAATGGCAGCGGGGTGAAGCGCAGGTTCGGGCACGCGGCGACGGTGAAGCTTTGATCGAGTTCGATGCGGTTCCAGTTCAACCCGCCATTCCAGTGGGTGAGCATTTTGAACAACGGAAAACCCGTGCTTAGGTCTTCGTGAACCATGTCCGTGCACCAGACCTGATGCGGGCAGCCTTCGCGCAGGCTGAGCAGGCCAGTGGTGTGGTCGATCTGGCTGTCCATCAGGATGATCGCGCTGATCCCGGTGTCGCGCAGCGCACGGCCCGGTTGCATCGGAGCGAAGCTCTGCAACTGGGCGCGGATGTCTGGCGAGGCGTTGCACAACACCCAGTTCACGCCGTCATCGGAAATGGCGATGGACGATTGGGTGCGGGCCTTGGCATTCAGGCTGCCGTCGCGAAAGCCTGCACAGTTGACGCAGTTGCAGTTCCACTGCGGAAAACCGCCACCGGCGGCCGAACCCAGAATCTGGACGAACATGAACGCTCCATCATTTCAACGCTGAAAATAAAACGCCTCGGCGAGCCGAGGCGTTGCACTGCAATTCTGACGAGGCAGAACTCAGCGGCTGGCGAAGTACATGGTGACTTCGAAGCCGATACGCAGGTCGGTATAAGCCGGTTTTGTCCAGGACATCAGGTGACTCCTTCATTGAAAGGGCGGGTGGGATAGCGCTATCCATAGGTATAGTCCACGGCAGCGCAGGGACGTTCCAAATAGTTAGGCGGCTATGTTACTCAAAATTTCAGAGGGATTGTCCGTGAATCTTTGAGAAAGCTCCTTGCAGCCTCGGTAATGATCATTTTCCCGCTTGCCAGGGGGCGCCCGGTATCGGGCCGTTGGCGAGGCAGTGCCAGCCGCCTTCGGCAGCGGTCAACCGTTGCGCAGCGGCCAGCAATGTCGGTCGACTCAGTTGGCCGATTGCCGCGACCAGTTGCTCCAGATAATCCGACGGGTGGCCGGCGAGTTTGGCCTGCCAGAGCAGTTCGGCAGCGTCCTTGAAAGGCAGATGGGTGCTGTCGAACTGATCCGCCAGGCGCTGGCGCTGTTGGTCGAGACAGGCCTCGTCGGTGGATTCGATCAATGCGCACATGCCTTCAAGGAATTGCTGAATGTGGCCGAGCAATTCTGTAGTCGTGGCGTTTGGTGATTGCACGCCGAACAGCAACCCGACCTTTCCATGGATTTGCCGCAGTGCACTGAACACGGCGTAACCCAACTGCAACTCGCCCCGCAGGCGTTGATAGAACGGCGTCTGGCAAAGCTGTGCGAGCAAGCGCCATGCGGCTTCGTCGGCGATGTCGCGCCCGGCGGTCGGGCAGAACAGCAACAAGGCGTGTTCGCTGGATGCTGTCTCGATGGGGTGCCACAAATGTTGTGTGGTGAGCGCTGTCGGTGCCGGCAACTGATTGTCCGGTATGCCGGGAATACGGCTCAGGGCCAGGCCCATTGCCGATTGGGTCTGTGGATGAAGGCCCAACGCCAGGCCATCCCAGCGAGAAGTTGTCCACAGGTGTTTGGCGTCATCGCAGGTGTTCGCGGGTTGCAGACAATGCTCCGGGAGTGCCTTGAGCAGTTGGCGGATCGGTATCAACGCCGCTTGCGCCTCACCCGGCAGGGAATCGGCGTCAACTTGCGTCAGACATTTCAGCGCGTGCTCAAGGACGCTGGGCATGGGCTCTTGCAGCCCGGTCAGTTTCAACAGCCATTGATTGCCGCCCATGCTGAGCGATAACTCGACCCCGGCCTGACGCGCATCATCCTGAGTTGCTCGCAGACTGCGCAGCAGCCTCGATTGCAGAGCTGCAGAGGCCGCCGCCTCCAGTTGCCAGCGCAGATAAATCGCCCCGTCATCACCGTTGTCCGGCAAGGCCTGACTCAATTGCATTGGCGAACGTTCGCGACGCCCGCGTGAGCGATCCTGAGCAAACGTGCGCAGGCCTCGGTGGGCGCTGGTTTGTCCGCGGATCAGTCCGGCGTTGGCCAGCGGCTCGTTGGCCCGCAGGAAAGGATTGGCGGCGGGCAGGTGCCAGTGGTGACTGAAGTTATCCACCGTGCCCATTTCACGCAGCATTCGTTTCAGCGCGCTCGCGCCCGATTCCGACAAACCGCTTTCGAGTTGCTCGCTGTCGAGCCGCGCCAGTGGCAACGCAGCGCTGACTTGTTGTTGACGCGCAAGCACGGCGGCGTATTCCTTGCGCAGCGGCGCCCAATCCTGTTGCGCGAAGAAGCTCAGCCAGTCGCGCGCGTGTTCGCCAATGGCACCCAGCGATTCGGCGGGTGCATTGAACGCCAGATGCAGCAAGGCCTGCCCGGCAAAGTGATACAGCGGCACTGCGTGCAGGCCGTCAGCCAGAGCCTGTGCCCGCAAGTACGCCAGCAATCCACCTGGTTTGGCGCTGTTGAGCCAATGGCAGAGAAACGCCATCGCCTCAGCCGACGACTCGGGCAAAGTGTCGAACGCAAACAGCAGATTGCAGCGCTGTTCACCGACCTGTTGATAACTGCTCACCGCCAGCGGCAGGCTCACGGCTTGCGCAACGTGATCCCCGGCCGGCAACGTCGCCGCAAACTGCACGGCCAGTGCGCGCAATTGTTCAAGGCTCTGCGGCCCCACCAGGCTCAATGTCATTTGCCCGGTGCGATAAAACCGCTGGTGGAAATCCTTCAACGCCTCTTGAAACGCCGGCTGCTCCACTTGCAGGCTGGCCCGATTCCCCGCATGAAACCCGCGCAAGGGATGCTCGGCTGGCAAACCTTGGTACAACGCAAGATCCTGCTGCGCCGCAGGATCTTGCGACCAAGCGATAAATTCCGCCTGCAGCACTTCCCGTTCCCGCAACTGATCGTCCAGATTCATACGCGGATGGGCGAGCATGTCTGACAGACGCTCAAGCCCGCCGCTGAACGATTGCGTTGGCAACTCAAAGAAAAAGTCAGTCGTACGCTCGTCAGTGCTGGCATTCACCTGCCCGCCGTGACCTTGCACGTAGGCCATCAACCCTTCGCTCGCAGGAAAACGCTCAGTGCCGAGGAACAGCAAATGCTCAAGAAAATGCGCCAGCCCCGGCCACGCCAAGGGCACGTCATGGCTGCCGGCAGCCACCCGTAACGCGGCGGCACTGCGCTTCAAACCGGGCGCATGACGCAGGGTTACGCGCAAGCCGTTGGCCAGGGTTTCGGTGTGGGGGCGGGGGGGAGTCGGCGCAGGCATGGGCACTTCCAGAACAGTGAAGTGCCAATGCTAGCGGATTAGCGCTGGTTCAGCGCGCCGTAAAGCTCGGGGCGGCGATCGCTGAGGTAGTGATTGGCGGCGCGGGAGTCGATCATCAACTGCCGATCCAGTTCGCCGACGATCAAGGCCTCATCCAGACCGGCCTGAGCCCTGCGGCTGCCGTCCGGCGCGGCGATGCTGCTTTGCCCGCAATAGTGAATGTCACCTTCATGGCCGCAGTAGTTGGCGTAAGCCACGTAGCACTGGTTCTCGAAGGCACGCGAGCGGACAGTGACGTCAGCGACGAAATCGAACGGAATCATGTTCGCCGTCGGCACCAGAATCAGTTCGGCGCCTGCCAGGGCCAGACGCCGGGCGTTTTCCGGGAATTCCAGGTCGTAACAGATCAGGAAACCGAGCTTCCAGCCATTGAGTTCAACCACGGGAAACGCGTCTTCGCCAGGACTGAACATCGAGCGATCGAGATCACCGAACAGGTGTGTCTTGCGGTAATTGCACAGGCGTTCGCCTTGGGCGTCGATCATCTGCACAGCGTTGTAGATCTGCCCGTCGGCAGTGCGCTCGGGATATCCGTACACAATCGCAAGGCCGGCAGCCTTGGCGATCCGGCCGATCTGTTGCGCCCATTCACCGTTGTAGACCTCGGCCAATGTACTGACCGCCTCGGCGCCGATGTTGTAGCCAGTCATGAACATCTCCGGCAGCACCAACAGATCGGCGCCTTTGGCCTCCATCGCCAATCGATGCAGGCGTTGCAGGTTGGCGGCGGGGTCCAGTGGCAGCGGTGGACATTGGTAAAGGGCTACACGCATCAGGGATTCCTCTTACTCAGGCAGGGCGATAGGGCCGATGTCTTTGAACACATCACCCGGGCCCGGGTTCTCTTTATGTGTAGAACCGCCGAAATGGTTCATGATCCCCCACACCGCGTTGAGCGAAGTCTGCACCGCGCCTTCGACCCAGGCCGGCGTCCACGACACGTCGTCACCGGCGATGAAAATCCCGCGCTGTTCGGCTGGCATGTCGTCCTGCATGAAGTGCGCGTACATGCGCTGGTTGTAGCGATAGTGGCCGGGCAGGGCGCCTTTGAATGCACCGAGGAAATGCGGATCGGCTTCCCACGACACCGTGATCGGATCGCCGATGATCCGCGCGGCGATGTCGACTTTCGGGTAGATCTTTTTCAACGCGTTCAACGCCAGTTCCACACGCTTTTCCACAGGGTGCGGCAGCATCTTCAAGGCGTCGCTCATCCACGAGTACGACAGGCAGATCACGCCCGGTTTGTCGTCGCCGTTGTCGAACAGATAGGTACCACGGGTCAGGCGATCGGTGAGGGTCATGCTCATCAGGTCTCGCCCGGTTTGCGGGTCCTTGTCCTTCCAGAACGGCCGATCGACCATCACGAACGTTTTCGACGATTGCATGTAGCGGGTGCGGTCGAGCGCCATCCACATCTTTTGCGAGAACAGGGTTTCGTCGCATTCGATCTGCGTGGTCAGCAGCCAGCTCTGGCAAGTGGTCAGCACGGCGGCGTATTCGCGGGTGTCACCGTTGTTGTCGGTGACGGCGAAACGGCCATCGGGCGCATGGGCAATTTTCTTCACGCCTGAACGTGGCGCGCCACGGTGCAGGGACTTCAGGCTGGTGCCTTCAGGCCAGTGCACGCAGCGCTGTGGCACATGGCGCCAGATACCCTGCGGCACTTGTTCAACGCCGCCGACCACCAAATGTTGGTGATCGTCGCAGTTGGTCATCACCACCCGGAAGATTTCCAGCATCGAATTGGGAAAGTCAGAATCCCAGCCGCCGGTGCCGAAACCAACCTGACCGAACACTTCGCGGTGATGGAACGATAACTTGGCGAACGCCTCGGACGTGGCGACGAAATCGTAGAAGGTGCGGTCATCCCACAGCGGCACCAGAGTGTTCCACAGCTCTTTGAGGCGCGGCACATCACGGTCGCGAATGGCTTGCTGGATATCGGCGAACTGTGATCCCGCCTCCAATGCATCGGCCCAAGCGTCAGCCACTTCCTGAAACAGGGCAGGAAGATCCTTCAGGCTTTGTGCGTAATGGGTTTTGCCTTCCAGGTCGATCACGGTGCTGCCGGAGGCGGGCGTCAACGGGTTGGGGAAGGGCTTGGTTTCGAGACCGAGTTTGTCGACGTAGTGATAGAACGCAGTGGAGGACACCGGGAAACGCATGCCACCGAGTTCGGCGACGATACCGTCAGTGCCGTTGAACGCTTGCGAGCGCAGGCGGCCGCCCAGCTTCGAGGCCTCGTAAACCACCGGTTTGAGGCCAAGCTTCATCAGCTCATAAGCCGCCACCAGACCTGCGATGCCGGCGCCGACGATCGCCACTTCAGCGCCGTGGTGATGCTCGGGAATGCTGCCCAGGCCGGCCGGGTGTTCGATCCAGTCATCGAAGGCGAACGGAAAGTCCGGACCGAAAATGGTGATTGGCTTCTTACCGTCTGCAGGATGGCGATTGTTCTTGTTCATGGCTGACCTTGCTGGCGACCCGACGCTGGATGCGCGTCTGAGTATAGGAAAAGATGCCAGCCATTCTAGGGAGCCTGGGACACGTTAATAAGACGCAAAGTGTCGTCGTTTTGCCAGTTTATCGATCAAAGTGACGAGCCAGTGCTACACACCGCACTGTGGGAACCAGCCTGCTGGCGATGAGGCTCTCTCAGCCACCCGCGATTAAACCGGCTGTCCCCGATCAATCTTGCTACTCAAGATGATCGACGTGGTGGTCTTCTCAACCCCATCCACACTGCCAATCTGATCCAGCAGTTGATCCAGTTGCTCCGGCGAATCCGTGCGCAACCACGCCACATAATCAAATTCGCCGCTTACCGCACACAACTGCTGCACCTGCGCCATCGCACTCAACCGGCGCAACACCTCTTTACCGGAGCGCGGCTGCACCTTGATCCCGACATACGCCTGCAACCCGCCATCGACCACGCGTTGCCCCAAACGCACACCATAACCGGTGATCACTTTGGCCTTTTCCAGGCGTGCCAGCCTTGAAGTCACGGTGGTGCGCGCAATGCCCAACTGCCGGGCGAGCATGGCTACGCTTTCGCGGGCGTTGATTTGCAGAGCGGCGATCAACTGGCGGTCGATTTCATCAAGCGCGGGTGGGCGGGTGTCGGGCAAGGGGGGCTCCATGGGGCGCTGGTTGGTTGGCCTGCGCATGTTACAGGCTCCGCGGGTTGGATATGGATATCAGCGTGTTTAGCATCGACGCCCCGATTCACCGGGGCGCGAATCGAGGAAGGTCGTGCTAAACCTGCGTTTGGTTGCGTGTCGCGAAGCGTTGATGGTTGATGACCTTCACTACATCATCAATCACCGCTTTGCTCATCGCCGCCAGAAAAATGAGCGCCCCAGGCATAGCGGTCAGTTTTTTTGTCGTAAGCGGCGTCTTCAGCGAAGGCTTTGACGAGAAACAGCAGGTCGGAGGCTTGAGACAGAGCAACGCCGATCGGGAGGCCGGCGCTGACGTGGAAAAGGGGTTGATTGGAGCCGTAGATGAAGGGGGTAAGGCCGATGGTTTTCAGGTCAGAAGGCGTGGACGAGTCTTTTTCAGTCAGGGTGATACTCCTAATTTGAAGAGGCACCGCATTCGTTTCCATGCGAATGGGTGACAGCTGCGCGCAGGTTGGAAACCGGAAAATCAGGAAACCGGCACGTCCGAAGACGTCCCGCGCGCAGCCGTCATAAATCTGGATCGCAGACTAAAAATCTTTGCGATCACGAAGGCAGAGCGTTGTTGTCATTAATTTAATCGGGTTTCCAAGCCTGGCCGCTGATGAGCAGCGACGCCTTGAGAGTATCCCGTCAAAGAAAAGCCCAACAGGCGCCAAACCGCCTCAAACCACCGCTTCGGAACTTGCCTACAGCCCTCGGGGAAGTCTTCCGAGCATTGCACTCGTATAGACCAAACCATCGCCCAATAAAAAGCCGCGCATTTAGCGCGGCTTTCAAATGTGGTGGGCCCACACGGACTTGAACCGTGGACCAAAGGATTATGAGTCCTCTGCTCTAACCAACTGAGCTATAGGCCCTCAGTAGGCCGCGGATTATAGCGATGGTTTCTCGGCTGTGCTATCCGAAAAATCCGATACGGCAATACGAAGAAACGTTGCGGCGAATTCTTCGGGCGGCAGGGGAAGGCTGACGATGTAGCCCTGGATCTGTTCGCACCCTTCGGCGGCGAGGAATTTCTGTTGGGCCTGGGTTTCCACGCCTTCGGCGATTACGGTGAATTGCATGCTCCGTCCCAGCGCGATGATGGCGCGCACAATCGCCGCGTCGTGGGGGTCGTCGGGCAGTCCGCGAACGAAAGACTGGTCGATTTTGAGGATGTCCAGCGGCAGGCGTTTGAGGTAACTGAGTGAGGAATAGCCGGTGCCGAAGTCGTCGATCGCCAGTTGTACACCGAGGTGTTTGAGCTGGTGCAAGACGGCCAGCGCCTCTTCGGCCTGACTCATGATGAAGTTTTCGGTAATTTCCAGTTGCAGTAAGCCTGGCTGCAGGCGGTTGTCCTTGAGCAGTTGCTCGATGCGTCCGAGCAGGTTCGGCTGGCGCAATTGCGCGCCGGCGAGGTTGACCGACAGCGGGCCGAGGCTTTCGTAGAGCTGATTCCACTCAAACATTTGCCGGCAGGCGGTTTCCAGCACCCAGTCGCCGATCTGCAGAATCATTCCGTTCTCTTCGGCCAATGGGATGAAGTGCTCGGGCGGTACGTCGCCGAAGGTCGGATGACGCCAGCGAATCAGTGCTTCGGCGCCCACCAGGCTGTGGTCGTCGAGACTGATTTTCGGTTGGTAATACAGATGCAACTCATCGCGTTCGATGGCCCGGCGCAGTTCGTGTTCCAGCGCCACGCGTTCGCTGGCCTGGGCGGTGAGGTCGCGGGTGTAGCTTTCGACGCGGTTGCGGCCCTTGGCTTTGGAGCGATACATCGCGGCGTCGGCGTTTTTCACCAGGGTGGCCACGTCGCAACCGTCGCGCGGATACATACTGGTGCCGATGCTGGCGCTGATGAAGAACTCGTGTTCGCCGGCCTGGAACGGTGCACCGAAGCAATTGAGCAGTTTGGTCGCGATATTGTCGGCGTCGCTCGCCTGTTGCAGGCCCGGGAGCAGGATGATGAATTCGTCGCCGCCTAGCCGCGCGACGGTGTCGATGTCGCGCACTTGTTCTTTCAACCGAACCGCGATACCCCTGAGCAGCAGGTCACCGACGGGGTGGCCGAGGCTGTCGTTGATGTGTTTGAAGCGGTCGAGGTCCAGGAACAGCACCGCCCCTTGGCTGCCGTTTTCCTGCTGGTTGTTCAGCGCCATCAGCAAGCGGCTTTCGAACAGCGTACGGTTCGGCAGGCCGGTGAGCGGGTCATGGTGGGCCTGGTAGTCGAGTTTGGCCTGGGCATGCTTGAGGCTGGAGATGTCGGCAAACACCGCAACGAAGTGAGTGATGAATTTGTCGCGGTTACGCACGGCGCTGATGGTCAGCCAGCTCGGATACAGTTCGCCGTTCTTGCGCCGGTTGGAAATCTCGCCCTGCCAGTGACCTTCGTGGGTCAGTTGATGCCACATGGCGGCATAAAACGCGCTGTCGTGCAGGCCCGAGGCGAGCAGGCGAGGGGTGTGGCCGAGCGCCTCGCTTTCGCTATAGCCGGTGATCTCGGTGAAGGCTCGGTTGACCGCGCTGATGTGTTGCTGGGTATCGGTGATCAATACGCCTTCGGCAGTGCTCTCGAACACGGTCGCAGCCTGTTGCAGTTTTTCCTGCATCAGGTGGCGTTCAGTGATGTCGCGGGCGATGGTCAACATGCAGTCTTCTTCGCCGATCGGCAGCGGACGGCTGGACACTTCGCACAGACGGATCTGCCCGTCGCTGCGGCGGATATGGCAGGTGAAGTCGCGGACGAAGCCGTCGCGATGCAGCAGGTCGAGCATCTGCTTGCGTTCGTTGAGGTTGACCCAGATCCCCAGGTCCAGCGCCGAGCGGTCTACCGACATCGCGCTGTTGAAGCCGGTGATGCGGCTGAAACCTTCGTTGACTTCCAGCAGCAAACCGTCGCTCTGGCGTGACAGCAGCAAACCGTCCGGTGAAGCGTGAAAGGCCTTGGCGAATTTCTCCTCCGAGGTTTGCAGTTGCTGTTGGGTTTCCTTGAGCTGAGTGATGTCGCGCACCACCACCACCAGTGCAGGCGTCGTGTCGAGGTCGAACGGCTCGGCGGAGATCAGGCCGGTGAACACCTGGCCGTTGTTGCGCCGGAAGGGCATCTCCAGGTTGCGGATGCTGCCGGCCTGCAAGCGCTGCAACAACCCCGGACCCACGCCGGGAATGCCCCAGATATTCAGGTCGGTGGCCGTCTGGCCGATGACTTCTTCGGCTTTCAGGCCTATCTGCTCCTCGAAGGCTTCGTTGACCTCCAGCAGGCAACCGTCGGATAGCCGCGCAATCACCAGAATGTCCGGACATTGCTGGAAGACCGAGGCGAATTTCTGCTCCGAGAGCCGCAAGGCTTCTTCGGTGCGCTTGGTCTCGCTGATGTCGATCATCAGTCCACGCATCACCGGTTCGTGACCGTGTTCGATCAGGCTGACGATGTCGCGCACCCACAGACAGCGACCGTCGGCGGTGATCACCCGGTAATCGAGGCTGTGATCGCGTCCTGCCAGCACTTCGTGATCGCAGAAGCTCTGGGCGCGAGTCAGATCCGCCGGATGGATGATGTTGCGCCAGAAGCCGGGGACCAGCCAATGCGCCAGCGGATAACCGAGCAGGTCTTCAGCGTGGGGCGACACATAGCTGTAAGTGAAGTCGCTTATACGCGCCTCCCACGCAATGGCCGAAAGGCTCTCCACCAGGCCGCGATAGTGGTACTCGCTGCTGCGCAGTTCCTGTTCCAGGTCGATACGTCGGGCGATTTCCGAGCTCAGGCGCCGATTGATGCGGATGACGGCGGCCAGAATGATGACCAGCAATAACAGACCGGGAAGGCCGTAAACCAGCAAGTCGGACCAGAACGTTCGATGATCGAGGACGTTACCGACCCAATGCTCTTGAATGCTGCTGATTTCAGCCGGGGTCATGTCTGCCAGGACTTTGTCCAGAATGCCCACCAGCATTTTGTTCTCGCGCGGCACAGCCATCGCCAGTTGATAGCGATACGGGGTTTCGCCGCTGACATACAAACCGTCGAGCTTGAGTTGACGCAGGCTCCAGACGCTTGAAGCGAGGTCGCCGACCACCGCGTCCACCTCATCGGTCGCCAGTGCCTGCAATGCCGAGCTGACATTGGGCATGGCGACAAGATTCAGGTCCGGGTGGTTGAGGCGAAGCAATTCGTGGGGCGCATAGTTTTTCACTACGGCAATTTTCAGGCCGTAGAGGTCTTCTATCTTGCGCGGTTGCGCGCCGCCGACATGGGACAGAATGACAATCGGGAAGTCGAGGTAAGGGCGGGTGAACGACAGGTAGTTCTGGCGCTCCGGGGTGGACATGATCCCCGGCAGCAGGTCGATCTTGCCGCTTTTGACCTGTTCCAGGACTTGCGTCCAGCTCGAAGGCTCGATAGGTGTGAGCTTGATCGCCAGACGCTGGCGTATGACGTCGATGTAGTCAGCCGCCAAGCCCTGATAGCGTGCCTGGTCATCGCGAAACTCAAAGGGCGGCCACGATGCATCCACACCCAAGTGCAAGTCGGGGTGAGCCGCCAGCCAGCTACGTTCTTCATCGGTCAGAGTCAGCGCGGCAGCCGTTGCGGTCCAGATCATCAGTGACAGCAAAAAAAGCACGGACGCCAGTCTGGGCATAACGCTCTCGTTATGGCTCAAGGGTGATTGTTTCGAGTGTAGACGGGGTATGCGGGGGGAGGGGGGAGCGAGGACTTTAATCTTCCACATAAACAAAACCCCCGGCCTGGGCCGGGGGTTCTGGTATCACTCGTCGAGGAAGGAGCGCAGATGCTCGCTTCGCGTCGGGTGGCGCAGCTTGCGTAGCGCCTTGGCTTCGATCTGACGGATCCGCTCACGGGTCACGTCAAACTGTTTGCCGACTTCTTCAAGCGTATGGTCGGTGTTCATGTCGATACCGAAACGCATGCGCAGTACCTTGGCTTCACGAGCAGTGAGGCCGGACAGTACGTCACGGGTCGCTTCTTTAAGGCTCTCAACAGTGGCGACATCGATTGGCGACTGCATGGTCGAGTCTTCGATGAAGTCACCCAGATGGGAGTCTTCGTCATCACCGATCGGGGTTTCCATGGAGATCGGCTCTTTAGCGATCTTCAATACCTTGCGGATCTTGTCCTCAGGCATTTCCATGCGCTCGCCCAACTCTTCCGGGGTCGGTTCGCGACCCATTTCCTGCAACATCTGGCGGGAAATACGGTTGAGCTTGTTGATCGTCTCGATCATGTGCACCGGAATACGGATGGTGCGGGCCTGGTCGGCAATCGAGCGAGTGATCGCTTGACGGATCCACCAGGTGGCATAAGTCGAGAACTTGTAACCGCGGCGGTATTCGAACTTGTCCACCGCTTTCATCAAACCGATGTTGCCTTCCTGGATCAGATCGAGGAATTGCAGGCCGCGGTTGGTGTACTTCTTGGCGATCGAGATCACCAGACGCAAGTTCGCTTCAACCATCTCTTTCTTCGCGCGGCGGGCCTTGGCCTCACCGATCGACATGCGACGGTTGATGTCCTTGATTTCTGCGATGGTCAGACCGGTTTCGGTTTCCAGCGCGATCAGTTTCTGCTGGCAACGAATGATGTCCGGCTGAACACGGCCGATGGCTTCGGCGTACTTGCTCTTGCCTTTGGCCAGGGCGTCGGACCAGCTTTCGTCGACTTCGTTGCTCGGGAATTGGCGCAGGAAATCGGTGCGAGGCATGCGTGCATCACGTACGCACAGCTGCATGATCGCGCGCTCTTGCTGACGCAGGCGATCCAGGGCACTGCGAACACGCTCGACCAGGCCTTCGAATTGCTTCGGGACCAGTTTGATCGGCATGAACAGCTCGGCCAGAGCCAGCAGCTCGGCAATCGCTGCCTTGTTGCTGCGACCGTGCTTTTTCAGAGCCTTGCGCGTGATTTCCATCTGATCGGACACAGCGCCGAAACGCTGGGCAGCGATAACCGGATCCGGACCGCTTTCGGCTTCTTCTTCGTCATCGGAAGAATCGGCTTCATCGTCGTCGGAATCGTCGTCCGCTTTCACGGCCTTCGGATCGACAGGCGGCGGCACTTCTGCCGCAGGCGGCGCGATGCCGTCGTCCGGGTCGATATAACCGCTCAGAACGTCGGACAGGCGACCACCTTCGGTGGTGACGCGGGTGTACTCCGAGAGAATGTGGTCAACCGTGCCAGGGAAGTGCGCGATCGCGCCCATCACTTCACGGATGCCCTCTTCGATCCGCTTGGCGATTTCGATTTCGCCTTCACGAGTCAGAAGCTCGACCGTACCCATTTCGCGCATGTACATGCGCACCGGGTCGGTGGTGCGACCGATATCGGTCTCCACCGCTGCCAACGCAGCGGCTGCTTCTTCCGCAGCGGCCTCGTCGGTATCGGCGTCGGCCAACATAAGGGCGTCCGCATCCGGAGCACTCTCGTGTACGGGGATCCCCATGTCGTTAATCATGCGGATGATGTCTTCCACCTGCTCCGGATCTGAAATATCCTCGGGCAGGTGGTCGTTGACCTCGGCGTAAGTCAGATACTTCTGCTCACGACCCAGTTTGATCAACTCAATAATACGAGACTG
>NZ_JBIUWN010000028.1:0-33891 GCF_044743485.1 Pseudomonas sp. NPDC087614
CAACAATCGCTGCTCGCCACCCGCATGCGCACCGAAGACATGCTCCCGATCTGCGACAAGCTCGACAAAGTCGGCTACTGGTCGCTGGAATGCTGGGGCGGCGCGACCTTCGACGCCTGCGTACGCTTTCTGAAAGAAGACCCGTGGGAGCGCCTGCGCCAACTGCGCGCCGCGCTGCCTAACACGCGTCTGCAAATGCTCCTGCGCGGGCAGAACCTGCTCGGCTATCGCCATTACAGCGACGACGTGGTCAAAGCCTTCGTCGCCAAGGCTGCCGTGAACGGTATCGACGTGTTCCGCATCTTTGACGCGATGAACGACGTGCGTAACCTGCGCGTGGCCATCGAAGCGGTGAAAGCGGCGGGCAAACATGCCCAGGGCACCATCGCTTACACCACCAGCCCGGTGCACACCATCGACGCCTTTGTGGCGCAGGCCAAGCAAATGGAAGCCATGGGTTGCGACTCGGTGGCGATCAAGGACATGGCCGGTCTGCTGACCCCGTACGCCACGGGTGAGTTGGTCAGGGCGTTGAAAGCCGAACAGTCGCTGCCCGTGTTCATCCACTCCCACGACACGGCCGGTCTGGCTGCCATGTGCCAGCTCAAGGCAATCGAAAACGGTGCCGACCACATCGACACCGCAATCTCCAGCTTCGCCTCGGGCACCAGCCATCCGGGCACCGAGTCGATGGTCGCCGCTCTTAAAGGCACCGAGTACGACACCGGTCTGAACCTTGAACTGCTGCAAGAGATCGGTCTGTACTTCTATGCCGTGCGCAAGAAGTACCACCAGTTTGAAAGCGAATTCACAGCGGTCGACACTCGCGTTCAAGTCAACCAGGTGCCGGGCGGGATGATCTCCAACCTCGCCAACCAGTTGAAAGAGCAGGGCGCCCTGAACCGCATGGCCGAAGTGCTGGCGGAAATCCCGCGTGTGCGTGAGGACCTCGGCTACCCACCGCTGGTGACCCCGACTTCGCAGATCGTCGGCACTCAGGCGTTCTTCAACGTGCTGGCCGGCGAGCGCTACAAGACCATCACCAACGAAGTGAAGCTGTATTTGCAGGGTGGCTACGGCAAAGCGCCGGGCGTGATCAACGAGAAACTGCGTCGTCAGGCCATCGGCAGCGAAGAAGTGATCGACGTACGTCCGGCCGATCTGCTCAAGCCGGAAATGACCAAGCTGCGTGCCGATATCGGCGCACTGGCCAAGTCCGAAGAAGACGTGCTGACCTTCGCCATGTTCCCGGAAATCGGTCGCAAGTTCCTCGAAGAGCGAGCCGCCGGCACCCTCACGCCGGAGGTGCTGTTGCCGATTCCTGAAGCCGGCAAAGTCGCGTCGTCGGGCGGCGAAGGTGTGCCGACCGAGTTCGTCATCGACGTTCACGGCGAAACCTACCGCGTCGACATCACCGGTGTTGGCGTCAAGGCTGAAGGCAAGCGTCACTTCTACCTGTCCATCGACGGCATGCCGGAAGAAGTGGTGTTCGAACCGCTCAACGAATTCGTCGGCGGTGGCAGCAGCAAGCGCAAGCAAGCCTCGGCGCCGGGCCACGTCAGCACCACCATGCCGGGCAACATCGTCGACGTGCTGGTCAAGGAGGGCGATACCGTCAAGGCCGGCCAGGCCGTGTTGATTACCGAAGCCATGAAGATGGAAACCGAAGTCCAGGCCGCTGTTGCCGGTAAGGTCACGGCGATTCATGTGGCCAAGGGCGACCGGGTCAATCCGGGTGAAATCCTGATCGAGATCGAAGGCTGAGATAACAGCCTCGGTACAACGCTTTAAACCTCGGGGGGCATGTGCTCCCCTTTTTTTCGTCCGGGTTTTGACTGAATCACGCAAATCCCGTGTGGGAGCGGGCTTGCTCGCGAATGCGGTGTATCAGTCACAGATCATGTCGACTGACACTCCCTCTTCGCGAGCAAGCTCCCACAGGGACAGTGTTCAGACCATCAGAACGCCATTCGCCACTGGCCCATCACACTGTGATTACGGCTTTCAGTTCCGAAATCCCCCGTGATGCCTAGCCCAACGGTGTGGTTGGCCGACAGGCCAAGGTCGAGGCCAGCATCGACGCCCAGACTGTTTCGATCCAGCGCGGCACCGGCCACTTCAAAGCGTTTCCCACCCTTGAGCAGTTGTTGGCGGGCATCGCTGTCGAGTTCGCCGAAGGTATGTTTCCAGCCTGCGGCGAATCGCGGCGTCAGGCTCATGCCGTTGTCCAGTCGGCTGATTTTCGCTGCACGCAGGCCGAAGAGGCTGCTGAGGTTGTCGCGGGTTTGCCCGAACACCTTCAGCGCCGCATCGCCGCCTTTTTCGCTGTAGCTGTCACGTTGATAACGCTGATAGCCGAGGCTGGCGAACGGTTCGAGCGTCACGTTGTTATGGCCGAAATTGAAGCCCAGTTCGGCAAAGGCCTGCTGGGTGTTGGCGTCGTAGTTACCCTTCAGGCGGTCGCTGAAGCCCTTGAACACCACTCGACGTTTGCTGCTGCCGTCATGGCTGGCGTAGGTCGCCCCGAGGCGCAGGGCCAGTGGCCCGTCCTGGCGCACGGCATAGGCGCCGAGGTGCCAGCTGTCGAGGTCGCCATCGTACTGGCGGGCATCCAGTTTCGTCTGGGATTTACCGCCCAGCAGGCCGATATGCCATTGCTCATCGAGTCGCCAATCCGCGCCCATGACCAGACCCTGGGTGGCGTGTTTCAGGGTGCTGTCGTGATCGCGATCAACCTTGCCACCATGGCCGATGGCCTGAACCCAGACGCGTCCGGAGTCTGCACTGCCGGCCGCCTGCCGGGGTGAACTGCCAGAGCCAGACGCAGCGCCCGAGCGGCTATCCAGTTGGCGCATGGCCGAAAGCATGCTCGCGCTTACAGGCGTGATGCTGCTCAATGTGGCTTTGGCGAGGTTGGCGTTGCCGCCGGCGGCCAACTGCTCGATGGCAATCGGTGCGGTGCTTTTGTCGCTAGCCAACAGTGCGACGACCGCAGCGTTTTGGGGGGCCGCTGTTTGAGGGGCTGACGGTGTGGCGACAGGGGCGGCACGCACCGCCACCGCGTCTTCTGAAATGGGTGCTTCTTCTGACGTGGAAGATGGACTTGTCGCCAGTGGTGCTGATATCGGTGGTCGATCCGGGATCGATGGCTCTTCAATACTTTCGGCTACTGCACGACCGTTGTCGGTGGTGGCCACGCTAGGCAGGGATACCTCGTTGCGTGCGTAGGTCAGTCCCACAGATTTTTTGTTGTATTGAGGTGTGGCTGTCATGAACGCCAGATCGTTCAGTATCGTGCCGAACTGACCTTCAACCTTGCTGGCTTCGATGATTTTGTACTGGCTGCTTTGCGGGTATTCCCCTGCAACTGCAACGACTTTCAAGGTGGCGCCTTCAAGTTTGGCAGTGCCGTCTACCTTGATCGTTTGACCACTGCTGCCGGGGGCGACCTCATAAGACAGTTCAGCATTCGGGGATAGGCTCAAACTGCCTTTCACTCGAGGGCTACCATGCAATCCATTGACCATGAGCAGGCCGTTAACGTGCAAGTTTCCTACCGAGCCCTTACCCGCAAAGCTGCCGCCGTTCTCGACATAGACATCCCCTTTTATGCTTCCATTGTTGAAGAGTTTGCCAGCGGTAACCGCCCCACCGCTGATGGTGCCCTGATTGGTCAGCGCACCGTTGTGTGTTACCAGCACGCCTTGGTTGAAGTCTCCCTTTGTGCTCAGCGTCCAGTCTCCGCGCACGAGAAACAGTGCATTGAAATTGCGGGTGTCTTTCAGCGTGCCCCCCTCGGAGATATCCAGTAGCAGCATGTTGTCCCCCTTGCCACCATCCAACTGCCCCGTGAAGCTTGCGTCGTCTTGAAGAGCGATCAAATCGTTGAGTTCCGTTCCTCGAAAAGTGCTCTGGGGTGTATTGAAGGCAATCGGAACGGTCGCTTTATCGTTGATAAAGTCCTTAATCCTCCCAAGAGATTCTGCATAGACGGTGTCTTCGGGCTGTTCTGGCACCTGCGCGGTGGACGCAGCGTCAGAGGCTTCAGGTAGTTGCTGGGCGTTTGCAATCTTTGCGCAGCCCAGCGCCAACGCAATGGCTAAAGCCAAGTGTTGTGGTTTGAATGTGTGTTGAATGAGCATCAAGCAAGGCCTTTTTTGAAAGAAGGCCAAACTCTAGGGACGCAGCAAAAATTTTGATGTCGGCTACTTCCCGCCGTTTTGCAGGCGCTGTCGCGTCATTTTGTCGAAATCTTCCGCTATATCCGGATCCGGTATTTTTACGCGACTGTACCGGCTCCTTTTCCTACGACTAATCAAGACCACACTGGCTATTCAACGATCAAAAACTCATCTGCCACTGCCCGATCATTCCGTGATTACGGCTGTTGCTGCCGATTTCGCCGCTATAGCCCACCCCCAGCGTATGACGCGCCGAGATCCCGATATCGAGACCGGCCTCCAGCACCAGGCTGTCGCGATCCAGTGAGCTGCCATCAACGCTGAACCCTGTGCCGCCGACCACGAAGGCCTGGCGCGTCGAACTGCTGACGTCGCCATACGTATGCTTCCAGCCGGCGGCCATGCGTGGCGTCAGGCTCATGCCGTTGTCCAGACTGCTCAGGTGCGCCAGGCGCAGGCCGAAGGTGCTGCTGAAGTTGTCCTGGGTCTGGCTGTCGACTTGCAGCGCAGCGGCGCCGCCCTTTTCCCGGTAGCTGTCGCGGTGGTAGCGCTGGTAGCCGAGGCTGGCGAATGGTTCGGCGCTGAGGCGGCCGCTGCCCATGGCGTAACCGAGTTCGGCGAAGGCTTGCTGGCTGTCGGCGTCATAGTCGCCTTTGGGGCGATCACTGAAACCGTTGAAAGCGATGGTGCGTTTGCTTTCGCCTTGATGGCCGCTGTATGCCGCGCCGAGGCGCAGTGAGAGCGGGCCGTTCTGATGCAGGGCATAAACGCCGGCATGCCAGCTCTCGACATTGCCATCGACGCCTGTGGCGTCCAGATCGGTTGTCGAATAACCGCCCAATACGCCCAATCGCCATGCTGAATTCAGCGACCAGTCGGCACCGAGCACGCTGCCCTTTGAGCGTTGCTCCAGACCGCTGCTGCCGTGTTCGCCGTCGAGCTTGCCGTAGCCGCCGATGGCTTGCAGCCAGAGGCGGCCGCGAGCGTTCGGATCGTTCAGGTTGCGCGCCTCGGACGGCACGCCGTTGGCCGCCAGCACAGGGGTTTCGCGTTGATCGAGGCCGACCATCAGTCCCGGGCTGCCGCCGATTTGCTGCATTGCCGAGAGCATGCTGTTGCCCACCTGGTTGCTGGCGCCAAGGGTGGCGCTGGTCAGGTTGGCGTTGCTGGCCCCGGCCAGTTGCTCGATTGCCGCGCCGGCAGTGCTTTGGGTGGTGTTGAGCAGGGCGTTGTATAGCGCGTTGTGCTTGCCCATTGAGGCCAGACTGTTGGCGGCGCTACTGCCGTTGCCGGTGGCGGCGAAATCTTTGAAGGCGACGTCGTTACGGGTGTACGTCAGGCCGACTTGAGTTGGCGTGTAGGCCAGCGTGGGTGTGAGAAAGGCGTAATCGCTGCTGACCTTGCCGAAGGTGCCGTTGACCTGCGTGGCTTGCAGCACGGTGTAATGGCTCTGCCACGGATAGGTGCCGCTGCCGGGATTAACGGCCAGGGTCGCGCCGTTGAGATTCGCGGTGCCGCCGACCTGCACTGGCGCGCTGCTGCCGTCGGCGTTGACGCCGTAGGCGAGGGTGGCTGCGCTGCCCATGTTCAAGTCACGCACAATCGTTGCGGGGCCCAGGCCCGTGTCTGTGCGCAATGTACCGTTGACGTTGAGGCTGCCCACCGAACCGCCCCCGGCATACACCCCGCCAGCATCCACGGTGAGGTTGCCGGCGATAGCGCCCTGGTTGATCAACGTCGCGCCGTTGCGCACTGCGCCGCCGTCGCTGAAATCGCCGCTACCGGTCAGCGTCCACGCGCCTTGCTTGACCTCCAGCCACTCGAAATTGCGACTGTCGCTGAAGCTGCCACCCGCCACGTCGTCCATCACCACCCGGTCGTAACCGCTGCCGCCATCGACCACACCGATAAAGCGGCTGCCATTGCGCAAGGTCAGGCTGTCGTTGCCACCGCCCAGATCCAGTGCCAGGCCATTGCTGCCGCTGAGGGTGCCGCCGTTGACCACGTTGTCGGCGAACTCACCGACGAACTTCACGCCAAAACCGTCGAGTCCCTGGACGGTGCCGAAGTTTTCCAGCGTGGTTGCCGTCAGCCCCGAGCCGTCGCTACCGTCGTCTACCAGGATCGCGCTGTTAGCGCCGCTGATCAGGGCGCCGCTGGCGTTGAAAATTTAGCCGCCGCCCAGGGCGATGCCTTCACTGCCGTTGGCGAACCCGCCCTTGTCGACACCGCCCGCGCCAACGCCTTGAATGGTGCCGTAGTTTTCGATGTGGGCGATCTTGTCGATGTCCACGCCGTCGCCATCACCGTTGGCTTGCAGCCCGGCGTACGCGCCGGTAATGGTGCCGTGGTTGATCACCGTACCATCGCCGTCGGAGCCGAAGCCCGAGCCGTTGCGCCCGGTGATCTGTCCGTAGTTGACCAGTGTCGCGCCCAGGTCAGTGGTGATGCCGTGGCGGCCGCCGGAAATGACGCCGTCGTTGGTGATCGACACACCCGTGGCGGTATCGATATTGATGCCGTCGAATTTTTGGTCGGCGTTGTGCGAATCGCCCGTCGAGATCTCGCCGTAGTTGGTAATCGTCGCATTGGCGCCGGTCTTCATGCCGTCGCTGGCCTCGCCGCGAATCAGCCCGCCCGCACGGTTGATGATCGTGGTTTTCACCCCGTCGCTGCGCAGTGCATCCAGGTCCAGCCCTTGGCCGGTGGTGGAGCGAATGACGCCACTGTTGTCGATCAACAGGCTGCCGCTGACGAAGTTGCTGTCGATGCGCAACGCATCATTGGCACCGAGGATCTGCCCGCCGCTGCGGTTGTAGAGGGCGTAATTGCGTGCCTGGCTCAGGTCGCCGCTGCTGTCGATGGCCCGGCCGCCAGTGGAGATGATGTTGCCGGCGTTATCGATCACCACGCCGACACCGCTGGTGTTGTCCTTCAGGCTGACAGCCTTGCCACTGTTGGTGATGCTGCCCGGCGACGAAATCGTCAGCGTGTCGCTGCCACCGAGGGTTTGCGAAGCCGTGGTGGCGCTGTCGATCTGCACGGTTTTGCCGTGAGCGGCCGTGGTGGCGATCAACAGGGCGATGGCGAGGGACAATCGCTGAGGCGAGAAGGGCATGGGCGGACGGCCTTTTGTTATAAGCGGGCCGTCCTGTATAGCGATGGGGTTTTACAGAATGATGTCGGTGATAGTGCAGAGCACCTTAGGTACGGCGTTCGTATGCCTTGCCGTAATGGCGCTCCATGCGTGCCTGGATCAGCTCAAGCCCGATCGACATCACCCAGTAAATGATCGCGGCGGTCGTGAGCATTTCGATGTAGCGATAGCTTGATCGACCATACGACTGCGCCAGAAACATCACCTCCCAAACGCCCATCACCGAGATCAGCGACGAGTCTTTGAGCATGGAAATGAATTGGTTGGTGGTTGGCGGGATGATCGTGCGCATGGCCTGGGGCAGGGTGATGCGCCAGAAAATCACCGACTCCCGCATGCCCAGCGCCAGTGACGCTTCGCGTTGACCATAGGGGACGCCGAGGATGCCGGCGCGGAAAATTTCGCTGAGATAAGCGCCATAGTTCAGCGACAGGGCGATGATCCCGGCAACGATGGCGCCGGGCACGATGCCCAATTGCGGCAAGCCGAGATAGATCAGCAGGATCTGGATCAGCAGCGGCGTGCCGCGAAAAAACGAAGCGTAGAAACTGGCGATGCCAAACGCCAAGGCACTTTTCGACAAGCGCCCCAACGCGGTGACGAAGCCCAGCAATGACGAGGCGACTATCGAACACACGCACAGAAACAACGTCAGCGCCGCGCCTTGCAGGAAGCCATTGGGTGCCAGCTTCAGGCCGACCAGGTTGGGCAGCTTGTCGAGGATGATCGAGAACTTCAGGTCGAAGCTCAGGAAGAACCCGGCGCACAGGCAGAACATCGCCGCCCAGGTCAGGTACAACCGCGTACGAAAACCGAAGAGCCGTTGCAGGCGTGATGCAGCCACCGGTTGCGGTGGCTGTGGAGGTGTCGGGAAAGAAGTCATTGACTGATGTCGGCGCCGATCCATTTTTGTGAGAGCTTGCTCAGGGTGCCGTCCTGCTTGAGCTGCGCAAACACCTCGCGCACTTTGGCATCCCACTGGGCGTCACCCTTTTCGATGGCCACCGAATTCGGTTCCGAATACAGCGGCGCACCGGCCAGTTTGAAGCGTTTGTCTTCGTTCAGGCGTGGCTGCGCGGTGACGAGGTTGGTGAGGATCGCGTCCAGACGCACACCGGCCCCCAGGCCCAGGTCCTGGAAGGCAACGTTGTCGGTATCGTACGGCGCGATCTGCACGTCTTCGAACGGGTACTGCAACTGCGTGTCTTCGGCGCCTTCGATGACCAGATTCTTGTTCAGATAACTTTCGTAGCTGGAGGCGCTGGTGAGGCCGACCTTCATACCGCTCAGGTCCTTGGCACCGTGGATGCGGTCATCCTTGGCGTTGACCACGATCACCGCAGGGGAGGCGTAGTACTCGACCGGGAAATCGAACACTTCGGCGCGGGCCTTGCTCGGGGTCATCGAGCAGATGCAGATGTCGTAGCGCCCGCTCCAGCGGCCGGCGGCGATGACGTCCCAGGACGGCGTTTCCAGACGCAGCTTAACCCCCAGTTTGTCCGCCACGGCTTTGGCGACATCAACGTCGAAACCGTCGAGCTGGTTGTCTTCGTTGAGAAACGAGAACGGTGGATAACTTTCCATCAGCACGCCAACCAGTTCTTTTTTCTGCTCGACGCGATCCAGTGTGGCGCCGCCGAAGGCTTGGGAGGAGGCGGCCAGAATCGTCAGGCCCAGGGCCAGTAGCGGTTGAAATTTCACAGTCGATCCCTGGTTGAAAAAGAGGTTGTCATTAACGGAATGGTGCGTATTAAATAGTTATAAGAACGACTCTGATAGTGAGTTATTTTCATAAGCTTATGAGTGAAAGGCATATGGGCGCAGCAAGCACGATTATTCTCGATGGCGGCATGGGCCGTGAGTTGCAACGCGCCGGTGCGCCATTCCGGCAACCCGAGTGGTCAGCGCTGGCGTTGAGCGAAGCGCCGCAGGCGGTGGAAGCGGTACACGCCGCTTACATCGCCAGCGGGGCCAATGTGATCACCAGCAACAGTTACGCGGTGGTGCCGTTCCACATCGGCGAAGAACGTTTCGCCGCTGAAGGGCAGGCGCTGGCGGCGTTGGCCGGTGAACTGGCGCGGCGTGCGGTGCAGGCTTCGGGCAAAGCGGTGCGGGTGGCCGGTTCGTTGCCGCCGTTGTTTGGCTCCTATCGTCCGGACCTGTTCGAGGCGTCCCGGGTGACCGAGTTGCTGGGCCCGTTGGTCAAGGGGCTGGCACCGCACGTTGATCTTTGGCTGGCGGAAACCCAAAGCTCGATCGTCGAGGCGCGCGCCATTCACGCCGGGCTGCCGCAGGACGGCAAGCCGTTCTGGCTGTCGTTTACCTTGAAGGACGAAGACACCGACGAAGTGCCGCGTTTGCGTTCCGGCGAGCCGGTGGCCGAAGCGGCTGCAGCGGCGGCTGAGTTGGGCGTCGAGACGCTGTTGTTCAATTGCAGTCAGCCGGAAGTGATCGGCGCGGCGATTGACGCGGCACGCGCGACCTTCGAACGTCTGGGGGTGAAGATAAACATCGGCGCCTATGCCAACGCCTTCCCGCCGCAGCCTAAGGAAGCGACGGCCAATGACGGACTCGATCCGTTGCGCGAAGACCTCGATCCACCCGGCTATCTGCAATGGGCGATTGATTGGCAGCAGCGCGGCGCCAGTCACTTGGGCGGTTGCTGCGGGATCGGCCCGGAGCACATTGCGGTGCTGGCGCAGAAACTCGCTTGAGAGAAGATCAAAAGATCGCAGCCTGCGGCAGCTCCAGGGTGTAGGGGCCATCCCACATGACGGACGCATAGCGACTCCAGGATTGGCCTCATCTGCTTGATGAGGTCTGTCCCATGACTTCTGCCATCGCCCCCTGACCAACCCGGTGCGCCGATAAAAGTGCGCGGCGTTAAATGCTCCTACGGCCTACTTATCGGGTTTGCGCTTCCACGGGTTCTTCGGGGGAACGGCAAATCGCCGTCCTGAATTGGCGGAATAACGAGAACCTGTAACCGCTTCCAGCTCCCCGCCGTCTCGCACAAAATCACTCACTTCTTTAACCCGACGGCTGCGCAGCCATGTAATCCACTGTGCCAGATCGGTGTGGCCCTGTTCTTCAAACATCCGCATGAAACGTACTTGCCAACGCTTGCACGTCTGCTGGCAAAGGCCTGTACGCCGCTGTAAATCAGTCACGCTCTCGCCGTTGATCAAGCCTTGAACAAAACCCAGCCAATGCTCTGGATAACCCAATCGGGCCAGTAGCGTGCCCTGCAGCAAACTCACAGTGCTGTAACAGCCTGGGCAACGAAAATCAGGGCGGCGCTCATCGAAACGCTTCATGTCAGGTGAACCGCACTTTGGACAGACTGCTTGAGGAGTCGTGAGCAAATGCTCCAGCCCACTCAGAAACGCTTGGGCCTGAGCCGCAATAGGTGCGGGTGGCTCCAGATCGATTCGATCCTGGCGTGCCGCCCACCACTGATACAACGTTGGAAAGTCTTTAGCCATGACGGTGCGGCAGTGTTTGTTCCACCGCGAAGTGGTGCTGGGGGCAATATTCATGGCTTCGGCAATACCTCGCATCGACCAACCCGCCAACAGGTATTGACCAAAGGTTGACCAGAGGTGCATTAGCCCGACTTTCGAAAACGGTGTTTTCGAGAGACAGTTAAAGCCTTTGTTGCAGGCCACACAGCGGTAAAAAGGCAGGCGTGTTTTCTGGCTGGTTTCCAGTCTGAAGCGTGGATGACCGCACAGCGGGCACTCGACCGGCGATCTCTTGGGCAGTTCGTGCAAATAGCGAATGAAATCATCCGCATGGCTGTGGAGTTCGGCGGGGAGGCATTGGTGATAATCGGGCAGCGCTTGAGCTTCGGACATTGAACTTGAATCTTTCATGGAAAACCTCGCGGGTTAACCGGGCAGCCTTCGGGTGCGGGCTACCCGCAAGACACGCAAATGGCGAGGGTGCCGGACTGTTTTTAGATGAATGAATCGATATCCAGCGTATGCGGCGCACCCACTGTATGGCCGTAGATCGACGCCAGTAGCCCGTCATCACTTTTGCTGGTGGGCGCCATGGCCAACTGCTCGACGACTTTGTTTTCCGAATGGGCAAGCCAGCGCGACAGGCTTTCAGACAGCGGCTCGGGCTGGTCCGAAAGTGATCCGTAGACCTTTTTTTCGGTGATGCGCTGTTGCCGCAAGGTTTTGAGGCGATCAAGCGACATTTGTATTTTGTCGATCTCGCGATTGAGCGCTTCGATGGTTTTTTCATGATGGCGAACGTAAGCGTCCGGGCGTGTCTGGTCGCGCTTTTGCCGCAACTGCAAAGTAATGCTCGCCAGCGCTTTCTGCATCCACTCAAACTCTCTATCCGATACGAGGGATCGGTTTGCTGATTGCGCTTCCTGCCAACGTTTCAGCGTTGCCCAGCACGCCGGAATGTAGCTGCCGACCATCGAGTGGCTGCCGGCATTGAAGAGTTGCGTCAGTAACGAAGGTCGATCCGGGAGGCCGTTTTTTTGCTGAATGGCCACCGAGCAGGCGGCATGCTGGGCAACCGTGTCGCAACCGGGCTCCCACAGGATCATGGACTTTTCATTGCGATCAAACTGCACCGGCATCGCGTGGTACAGCTTGCCGTGATGCTCGTAGGGTTCGCCGGTCCAGTTGGTAATACCGGCGACAAACACCGAGAGGCCAACGGGCACGTTGACGAAGGTCAGTGCCGCTCCTGTCCCGTAAACACTCGCTTTGGTGTTCATCCAGGTGCCGGGCACACTGGGCACCGGGTCGTTATGGGCGACCATGCGGTGATGTTCCAGCGGTTCTGCGCCTTTGGTGAAAAGGGCGTCACCGGCGCGGGGGGCGCCGTAGGTGTAGAGCTGGATGTTGTAGTTGAAGTCTGCTCGCCGACGCAGCATTTCCGAAAGCAGCAATGCCACTGCGCCTCCGAGGCTGTGCCCGCAGATCAGCAGTTTTTGACCGGTATAAAACTTGTCGAGGTATTTCACGACGAAACCATAGGCTTTCTGTGCCGCTTCGTAAAATCCACGGTGCACCTTGCTGCCGTGTTCTTCGAACGGCACTTGAAACGCATCGGCATCGCGCAGGCCATCCGCGATGATTTCATAGGTGCCACGCACGGAAATCAGGATTAATTCGTCGTGGTGGGTGATGAAGGCTTGGGTATCGGTGGACTGCTTACCCAAGATCCTGTCGTCGAAGAAATGGATCTTGGCGGGGTGCTCCTGCTCGTCTTCCCGTTCAGGTTTGTTTGCGTCATAGAGGTCTGGGTCGAACGGCACGATCTCCAGTCGCCTGGAGTACGGCACATCTTCAAAAAGCGGGTAATACGCTGATGTCTGCGTCGCATCGACTTTGCCAAGCTCTTCGAATTTGGCCAGTGCATCCCCGAACCAGTTACCAACAGTGGGTTGCAAGGGGAAGCGCACAGTCTTCGTTTCGACGGGGTGTTTATCCGGCTTCTGACCAAACGGGCAATAGCTCAGGGTGGACATGAGCGCCAGTTGATAGAGGTTTAGCGCACAGACCCCAGCGTCGATTGACAGCATGGGGCGCAAGGCGCGCATCGGGCGTACTTCCAGCACCGTATGTTTTAGCGGCATGAGGGCAACACCGCGCTCACCATGCTTACCCATGATCTTCGCCGGCCCCGACCCGGGCGGGTAATGGCTGTAAACCTGCGGTGGCAAATGCGAAACATGCTTGACCAGATGACGCACTTCCACCTGAAAGAATTCATCGGCGCAGGCTTGTGCGGGGTTTTCTCTGGTGCGGGTCGAGTTGTGGTTCAGGTAGCGGGTTTGTTCGGCGCGTACCTGAAGTTCAGTAATTTTCAGGGGGTAATGAGGTCTTGCTTGTAAGTCCTTGTATAGCTCTTCTTCCCCTTGGTACTTCTGATCAAAGGTGAGTGCTATCGGCCCTGCGAAGTGCTCAGAAACTTTGCCTGTGCCAGTGCCATCGAGATTGCCATCGTAGGTTTTTCCTTCCGAATCGACTACGACGTAGGCCAAGCCTTCATACGGTTCGCCAGAACCAAACTCGTCGACTAATTGAAAGCTGCTCCACCGACCCTGTGCTGGGCATGTCAATACGCGGCTGCTCAGTGGAGATTCCAGCTCTTTTTCCATTGATGTCATGTCGAAACCTCCTTATTCCGTGCAACCGGGATAAATGGTGCATTGCCGGCCGTCTGGCATCTGAAAAGTGCTGAAGTCGGTGTAGTTACCGTTGCAATAACCTCGTTGATCTTCAAGTCCTCTGCCCTTGCAACGCTTCCAGCCATTCGGAACCTTCACCCACGTATCTCCCCAGCCGGGTTTCTCCTCGTCGGCCAATTTGATGTGCATCTTCACGGTCTTACCCGGCAGTTGGTCCGGGGTATAAGCCGCGGAAGGCTTGCCTCTTTTCAGCTCGCCCTGAGCATCGGTAGTCTTGCAATCGAGGAGTTTCACGATGCGCCGTTTTGGCCCTACCGTTCGGAAGAGCTGTTGGCATTCACCGTAGAAGGTGCTTTCGCCTGCTTCGTTAAAGACGCTTTTGTACTGATCTTTCACCTCATTCCGAATGAACACTCTGGCGCTGTCAGCGCCAAAATCTCCCCGGTCTTTACCGTAAGTCGCATAGATTTCCAGCTCGATGCGGCTTATCACCAGCGGGCATCCGCTGACAGTTCTGCGCAGGGCTATTTCGGAGTTGGGCTGATAGTTTTCACGCCATTTCAGGTTGTAACCAACTCCAGTGCCTCGTCCGCCCGGCACGGTGCAGGTTTCCCCTTTGGCAGGCACATACACTGCGATGGCCTCATAGGTGAAGTCGGGCGGCATATCGGCGGTGAAAGTGAACGTATTCGGCTGACTGCTCGCACAGCCTGAGATGCCAACGAAGCAGCAGCCCAAAGCAGCGCTTTTAAGCAAGGGATAAGACTTAGTCATTGGGTAATGTCCTTATTCAGTGCAACCGGGATAGATGGTGCATTGCCGGCCGTCGGGCATCTGAAAGCTGCTGAAGTCTTTGTAATTGCCAAAACAGAACGCGTATTGGTCTTCGAAGTTGTCGCCCATACAACGCTTCCAGCCATTCGGAACTTTGACCCACGTATCTCGGATAGCGGGCCTGTCCTCGTCGGCCAATTTGATGTGCATCTTCACGGTCTTACCCGGCAGTTGGTCCGGGGTATAAGCTGCGGAAGGTTTGCCTGGTCGTAGCTCGCCCTGGGCACCTATCGTTTTGCAGTCGAGGAGTTTTCTGAGGATTCGGGGCTTACCCGACGTGCGAAATAACTGTTGGCATTCACCTGAGAAGGTACTTTCGCCCGTTTTGTTAAAGACGCTTTTGTATTGATCTTCCACTTCATTCCGAATAAACACGCTGGCGATATCCACACCGTAATCACCCCGGGCTTTACCGTAAGTTGCGTAGATTTTCAGCTCGATGCGGCTGATGACCAGCGGGCAACCGCTGACTGTTCTGCGCAGGGCTATTTCATTGCTGGGCTGGTAAATTCCCCGCCATTTCATGTTGTATTCCACTTCAGTATCTCGCCCGCCCGGCACGGTGCAGGTTTCGCCTTTGACGGGCACATACACAGCAATGGCCTGATACGTGAAGTCGGGCGGCATATCGGCAGTGAAGGTGAAAGTGTTGGGCTGACTGCTCGCACAGCCTGAGATGCCAACGAAGCAGCAGCCCAAAGCAGCGCTTTTAAGCAAGGGATAAGACTTAGTCATTGGGTAATGTCCTTATTCAGTGCAACCGGGATAGATGGTGCATTGCCGGCCGTCGGGCATCTGAAAGCTGCTGAAGTCTTTGTAATTGCCAAAACAGAACGCGTATTGGTCTTCGAAGTTGTCGCCCATACAACGCTTCCAGCCATTCGGAACTTTGACCCACGTATCTCGGATAGCGGGCCTGTCCTCGTCGGCCAATTTGATGTGCATCTTCACGGTCTTACCCGGCAGTTGGTCCGGGGTAAAAGCTGCGGAAGGTTTGCCTCGTCGCAGCTCGCCCTGTGCATCGATCGTTTTGCAGTCGAGGAGTTTTCTAAGGATTCGGGGCTTACCCGAAGTACGAAACAGCTGTTGGCATTCACCGTAAAAGGTACTTTCACCCGCTTCGTTGAAAACGTTTCTGTACTGATCTTCCACCTCATTCCGAATGAACACCCTGGCGCTGTCGGCGCCAAAATCTCCCCGATCCTTACCGTAAGTCGCGTAGATTTTCAGTTCGATGCGATTGATCACCAACGGACAGCCGCTACGGGTTCTGCGAATCGTTATTTCAGCATCAGGTTTGTATTCCGTTCGCCACTCGCCGTTGAACACGGGTGCCAAGTTGGCCTTTTTTTCAACAGTGCAGGTTTCGCCCTTGGCAGGCATGTAATAAACCACTGCAACGTATGCAAAGTCGGGCGGCATATCGGCGGTGAAGGTGAAGGTATTCGGCTGACTGTGGCTGCTCGCACAGCCTGCGGTTAACGCGAGGCCAAAACCCAGACTTGCTGTGCGAATCAGGCTTTTCATAGGGCGGCTTCTCCTTGCCAAAATGCTGTTGTTTGCGACACCCGCTCGAAATGCTCACTCGGCGTTTCACCGGCCCGAACCTGCCAGTGCGGCGCCAACGTGTAGCCCTGCGCCTGCAGGCTCTGGGTCAGCAAAAACTCCAGTTGCTCCGGCGCCAGCCAACCCCACGTTTGCGCCTGCGCCAGTCTGTTGCGCAGCCACGTATCAGGATCATGGTGTTCGGCAAGTTTGGCGTAAGCCTGGACATGCTCCGCCAGCAGATAGCGATGAGCATTGCTGCGGCGAATTTCATCCGTCTGTTGGTTGGGCGCTGGCACTTGATGCCACAGCGGCTGATCTGGCACTGGGTAGCTGCCGGGGGCGGGATTGTTCGTGCTTTGCCAGTGTGTGCCTTGCCAGTAACACACGCTGATCGCTGGCCCGAGGTAGGCCGGCCAGGCGTCCTCAGGCAGGTGCGCGAGGGCGCGGCTCAATACCCGATTATCGTGAAAGCGGTACAGCGCCTGATGTGGGCGGGCACCGATGATCAGGCGTTCGTGCCAATGTTTGACCAGCCTGCTCAAATCGCCTTTTTGAAGGCTGGCAAACCAGCCCCAGTTGCGTTGCGGATTCTTCAGCAGTTCACTGATGCGGCTGTCGTCAGGCTGATCGAAAGTGAAGATGAATGGCCCGGCATCCGCCAGATCAGCCACCAACGTTTCACCGTAAACACTCAGGTATTGGTCGAATTGGCTGGTTTTTAAAAGGGATTGGCGCAGGTCGCGCTCGTTCTGTGAGTCCAGAACGACGCACAAGGCAAAACCTGAACGTTGCTGTTCTCTCATCCATTGGCGGGGTAGCGAGTCAGTCATGCGGCGGCTCCCCGGGGCAGGCAAATACCCGCACGACAGGCCTCGCAGATGGGGCAGAAGTCCGATCCCATAACGCTGCTGGCGGCCATCAATTCGTTCTGGCTGGGCGCAATCATGGGCGGCCGTTCTGCTGGCATCGCCAAGGCGTCATTGGCCCCCGGCATTGACAATGCGGCAGCGGAACCCGCCACCGGGGCACCCCCGATCTGGATTTCGCTGCTGCTGAAAATGCCCGCATGGCCGATCACAATGTGCTGCCCACCGGCCTTGAGGCTGATGCTCGCGCCAGCATCCAGCGTCAGGTGCGCCCCAGCCTTGATGTGCACTTGCTGGCCAGCCTCAACCACCAGCGTTTGGTCGACTCGGGTCTGGCTGTTGCTCGCGACATGCAGATAGTCATTGGCCTTGAGTTGCACTTTGCGGTCGGCGGTGATGGTTCGGTGTTCTTCGGCTTCCAGCACGGTGATGCTGTTGCCCTTGATGGTTTCCCGGCGTTCGTTGCCGACTTCAAGTCGACTGTCGTTTTCGACCTTGTGCTCCATGTCGCGTTGGGCACGCAGGTAGATCAACTCCTGCCCGGCGCGATCTTCCAGGTGCAATTCGTTGAATCCGCCGCTATCGGGTGAACTGCGGGAGCGAAACACACTTCGGGTTTTGTGCGCGGGCAGTTCGTAGGGCACCGGGTTGGCGCTGTTGGCCAGACAGCCACTGATCACCGGTTGATCAGGATCGCCTTCCAGGAAGCTGACCAGCACCTCCATGCCCACTCTCGGAATAGTGACGCTGCCATGGGCGTTGCCGGCCCAATTGGACGACACCCGCAACCAGCAACTGCTTTTGTCGTCGTTACGACCTTCTCTGTCCCAAAAAAACTGAGCCTTGACCCTGCCGAAGGGGTCGCAGTGGATTTCCTCGCCTTTGGGACCGGTGACCATGGCGGTCTGGCTACCCAGTATTCGCGGCTTTTGGTAATGGTGTGGCGGTCGGTAGAAAACGTCCCAAGGCGTTGCGACAAATTGATTTCGATAACCTTGAACAAAGTCATGTTCTTGTGCGGAGCCTGCGCTGGTGATGCTCTCTTCCAGCACTTGCGGCTGCTTACATTCGTGGCGCACTTCTGTCAGCAACCAAAGCGCATTCCACTGCGTGCGTGAATGCTCGGACATCTCCATAAAATGCCCGGATACCAAGGTCTGCTGATCGCTTTTGCCTTCGGCCTGCCGATAGTCGGCACGATGGCGCTCCAGTGCCCGTTTGGTTAAAAACTTGCCGCGCTCACGCTGGGTGAAGCGGCCGGGGTAGTCGTAATCTTCCAGGTCAGGCTGCGTGAGATCGGTGCCAGGTTCGTAGTTGGACTCCAGAAGAATTCGGGATTTCTCGAAGTCGTAGTCACGGCGAGTGGTGCGACTGGTGCGCGCTTCGACTCGCAGGTCGAATCGTTTGATCACGGGTCCCTCGGCAACCATGCCGCTGTTTTGTTTGTAGGGTGTTGGCCGGTCAAGCCTGGGGAATACGGTTTGGTCGTCCCCAAATACCATCAGGTGTTTTTCGCGACTGTGCCGAAAGTGGTAATGAATGCCTTCTTCTTGGCAGAGCCTTTGGACGAAGTGCAGATCTGATTCGTCGTACTGCACGCAGTACTCGCGATCCGGATAAATGGCACCCAACTGAAACAGATGAAGGTCGCGGTGGATGCCGTGTTCTTCCAGCACCTGCGCAATGATTTGCGGGACGGTCAGCTGTTGAAAAATACGTTGGTTGATGCGGTGGCCCAAATAAGCCACCCGAGGAACAAGCGTGAGGTTGTAACGCGTCAGACGTTTGCCAGCGTCGCCTTGCGCAACGCGATGGATTTGCCCATGGATGCCATTGCGACCGTCGCTGAATGCCAGAAACGCTTGTTTGTGCAGCAGGCTTTCAAGATCGAGATTCGGCCTCTCGCTGACCAGCACCACGTCAAAGGCATAGGGTGTGCTGATCGCTTCCTGACCGGTGAACTCCAGGACTTGAAGGTCGTGCTCCAGACCATCAATGGTCAGATTGAAACGTGCGAGAAGGCTGGGGCTAGGCATCCTTTGTTCCTTCGACGGTCGCTGAGGGAATTTGTATCTGAATGCGTGAAGGCAGATACAAGTTCCGAAAGCTAACAAACGTGCCGAAGAAAAAATGTAGGAGGGGTCCTATGGGGTTGAAGGAAAGGACCTTGATTGTTCGTGTGGTTCGGTTGCCTCTTCACTGACGCTATTGCGAGGCTCGGATTCTTTGCATGTATGCGGCTCAAATACGTCAGACAAATCGCCAATTATTTTTGTGTAGTAAACATCTGGCGTTGTTCTCGTTTAAGACCTATTGGCTTTACGCCTCGCGACCTACAAATCCTTGCGTCGTTGCCTACGGCTACGCCAGAATCCGCCGGCTTGTGCGCCCAGGGCTGGCTGCGTAACTTGATCGGGTCACTGATTCCCAGTGATCGGGTTTAGCAGCCCGGCTAGTTATTCGGTCGTACGAGTCTCATCCGGTCAGGCATTTGCCTGCGCTCGATGGTGGCTGTGCGCATGGCACCTTCGGGTGCGCCGGGTTCGGGTGACTACCGGTCTGCTAACTTGCGCACAGCTGCCTCCCTATCGTTTAGCAGCGGGATGGTCGCAGCCTCAAAAGAGGTAGTCACCATGTTCAAAGTTACGCCTAACCCGCCGGTCACAGATCCGGCATCCCCCTACGAATCGCCCGATTCAAAGAAATTCCATGAAGCCGCCGAGCGAGCCCTCGACCACTATCTCTGCCCACCGGCCGCCGCCATCATGGCCACGCCCTACACTCCCAGCACGCTGTACATGGCGCACCCCGAAGCCGACTCCGAATCCCTGCTGGCCGACGCCAGTGAAACGCTCGGTTCCGCCACCGTCATGCTCAACAACCACGCGGCAATGGTTGAAGGCTCGAACCGCAAAACCCTGCAAGGCATCGCGCAGGTGGTGATGCTGGCAGAGCTGGCGGTTAATCGGGTGCTGGATAGGTTAGTGCCCACGGAGTGATTAACGTGCTGGCGGCGCATGCGCATGTGCCGCCAGCGCATTGGTTGGGAAATACGCTATTGAGGCGTGATTGACCAGCGATTGAAAAAGTGGGGTCTGAAATAAGCCTGACCGTTGCCGAACGCACTGTGCTTGTTGAAAACATACAATCGCCCGTTTGGGATGAAGATGGGCGTGGTGCGAATTCGGCGAGATGTCCGTTAAACATCAAAAGATCGCTGCCTGCCAGGCTGCGATCTTTTGCTTTCAGACGCTCAGGAGCGGCACTCGACCAGCCCTTTCACCTGCCCGTCAGGCGTCTGGTTTTCATCGGACAACCACCGCTCAAACCCGGCCGCAATCGCCGGCCACTCACCATCGAGAATCGAATACCACGCAGTGTCGCGGTTCTCGCCCTTGACCACCATGTGCTGGCGAAACACGCCTTCGAAGCTGAAACCCAAGCGCTCGGCGGCGTATTTGGAGCGGGCGTTGCCGTTGTTGCACTTCCATTCGAGGCGACGGTAGCCCAGCTCAAAGGAGTATTTGGCCAACAAGTAAACCGCCTCGGTGCTTTTCGGCGTGCGCTGCATCGGTGCACCGAAGGTGACGTGGCCGATTTCGATGCGGCCCTGGGCCGGGACAATCGACATCAGGCTGAGGATGCCTTGCACCTGACCTGTGGCGCGGTCGATGACGCTGAAGAAATACGGATCGCTGCTGGCCGCGTGGTTGCTCAGCCAGGCATTGAACACGCTGCGCTCAGGGAATGGGCCGTAAGGCAGATAGTTCCACAGTTTCGGGTCGGCGCCGGGGCCTTCAAGGGCGTTGAACAGCTCGTCGGCGTGACGGGCCGGGTCGAGTCTTTCCAGGCGAATGAAGCGGCCTTCGATCAGTGTGGTCGTGGGGGCGGGGACACCTTTCCAGTCGGCCAGTGAAGCAGTCATGTGTGTCTCTCCTTAAAGGGCTTTGCGAAACTGGATGAAGCCTGGGCGTTCGGCGATGCGCTCGTAGAGCTGGATCGCGGTGGCGTTGGTTTCGTGGGTCAGCCAATGCACTTTGGCGCAACCGTCAGCCTTGGCCGTGGCGTAGACATGTTCGATCAGCAGGCGACCGACGCCGGTGCCGCGGGTTTCAGGCGCCACCAGCAAGTCTTGCAGGTAGCAGGCGTTTTCGATGCTCCAGTTCGAGCGATGGTAGATGTAGTGCACCATGCCCACCGCTTTGCCACCCGCCCAGGCGAGCGCGGCGTGGGTTGGCTCGCTGGGGTCGAGCAGGCGCTGCCAAGTGCTATGGGTTACGGCCTCGAGCAGCTCGGTGTTGTAGAAACGCAGGTAGGTCTGCCACAGCGGCAGCCAGGCGGCGTGATCATTGGCGGTGACTGGGCGGATCTCGATCTGACTCATGGTGAATTCCTTAACGCATCAAGTGGGCGAGGGTTTGATCATTGATGTCGGGGCTGGCGGCCAGGCCTTCGCGCACGCCGGCAATGTCGGCGGGGCTGCGGTTCTGGCTGAGCTTGCGCTTGCCTTCCAGTCGGTCGATGGGAATGGCAAAACCGACGATGGCCTTGAGCATGCCGTCGATGTAATCGGCGGGGGCGTCGTCAACCTTCCACGGTTGCGCGCGGCCCGCTTCATGGCGGTCGGTGAGGGTGCTGACGATGTCGAGCAGCCGTCCGCCGTCGCTGAAGGTTTCGGCGTGGCCGTAGGCGTGCACCGCGATGTAGTTCCAGGTTGGCACGACTTTGCCGTGCTCGGCCTTGCTCGGGTAAAAGCCCGGGCTGACGTAGGCGTCCGGGCCGGCAAAGATCAGCATCGCTTGAGCCCCGTCGCGCAAGTCTTTCCACTGTGCATTGGCCTTGGCCAGATGCCCGTAGAGCGTGCCGTTCTCGCCTTGCTCGCAATGCAGCAACACCGGCACATGGCTGGCTTGCAGACCGTTTTCGCCGTGGGTCACCAGAATGGCGAGGCGGGTGGCGAGGATCAGTTCGTGGAGTTGCGACAACTCGTCGATGGCAAAGGCGCGGGGCGTGTACATGGAGAAATTTTCCTTGGCGAATGCCTGCATCCTAGGCAGGCTATTGGTCTGTTGTAAGAGCCATTGACGACCCATTTCATAGGTCCATTGCCATGCCTGAATCGCCCACGTTGTCCATGCCCTTCAATCCAGCGGGTATCGAGCTCGACCGTCGCTTGGGCTTGACCCGCCAGCTCTATCAGGCGCTGCGTTTGCGTGTGCTGGACGGGCGCCTGTGCGGCGGCACACGCCTGCCGGCCAGCCGTGATCTGGCGGCGGCGCTGGGCATTTCCCGTAACAGTGTGGTGCGCGCCTACGATCAGCTATACGCCGAAGGCTTTATCGAGGGGCGAGTCGGTGATGGCACCTACGTCGCGCAATTACCCCAAGCCGCGTTATCGGCGGAAAAACTATCCACAAAAGTATCCACAGGGTTTTCAACAGGCTTACCCACAGACTTATCCACAAATTGGCTGGATTTACCTGTTGATCCGTCCAGTAAAGTTATCCACAGCGATCCGCTGTGCCGGGTCAGAAACAATCATTTACCCAAACCTCCCAGTGGTCCGCCCCGCGCATTTCGAGTGGGCGTTCCAGCCTTCGATCTGTTCCCCTTTGACGTGTGGGCCAAGCTCAACGCGGCTTTTTGGCGCAAACCCGATCTTCAGCAACTGTGCTACGGCGACCCGGCTGGCGATGCGCGTTTGCGCGGTCTGATTGCCGCTTATTTGCGCAGTTCGCGTGGCATGCAGTGTTCGGCTGAACAAATTGTGATCACCAGCGGCGCACAGCAAGGCATCAGTCTTTGTGCACAGCTACTGGTGGCGCCGGGTGATGGCGTCGGTATCGAAAATCCGGGTTACCGAGCGGCCGGCCATGCGTTCGCGGTGGCGGGTGGCCGTTTACACGGTATCGCCGTGGATGAAGAGGGCATGGATTGCTCGGCGCTGTCGGCAGCCAGTGACTGTCGCGTGGCTTATGTGACGCCGTCGCATCAATACCCGACGGGTGTGGTGATGAGCCTGGCGCGACGGCTTGAGTTGCTGGCCTGGGCCGAACGCACCCAGGGCTGGATCATCGAGGATGACTACGACGGTGAGTACCGCTACACCGGCGCGCCATTGGCACCGTTGGCAGCGCTCGATCGACAGGGGCGAGTGCTGTATGTCGGCACCTTCGGCAAAGTCGCGTTCCCGGCGTTGCGACTGGGCTATCTGGTGCTGCCACCGGGGCTGGTGGACGCGTTCTCGCAACGCCGGGCAGTGGACGTCCGGCATTCCGAGGTGAGTACGCAAATGGTGATGGCCGAGTTCATGGCCGCCGGGCATTTCCAGCGCCATATCCGGCGTATGCGTCGGGCAGCCCTCAACCGTCGCAATGCATTGCTGGACGGCTGGCCGACGGCAATCGACGGTGTGGGCAAGCTGCCGGCGGTGTCTGCCGGGCTGCACCTGACGGTGGCCGTGAACAGCATCGAGCGCGAGCAGCAATTGGTTGAACAAGCCGCCCGCGTGGATGTGGAAATCAACGGCTTGAGCCATTACTGGCTGCCCGATTCCCTGACTTCAGCCGATCAGCGCGCCGGACTGGTGCTGGGCTTTGCCGCCGTGCCGGAGCCTGGGATCAGAGCCGCACTGATGCGTCTGCGACAGGCGTGGCAGGTTTGAAAAACAGGGTTTGCGCCAATGTACTGCCGATCTGGCTGCGATAGATTTCGATCAGTTGCTGGTTACTTTTGTTGCGCAGGTCAAGCTTGCCGCCCAGGCGCCGTTGCTGGAGGGTTTTCATGTGCCCGGCGGTGAACAAAGCGGACGCGTCGCTGGCATTTTTATAGTGAAAGTGCGCATACCACAGCACTTTTGCGGTTTTGGCGTCGCTCACTTCATATTCGTCGAGGAAGTCCTTGTCCTGCCCCTTGAGGCTGCGCCGGGTGACCGTTTGCGTTATCTGCACCTCTAGCTTGTTTTTGAGCCACTCCACTCGGGCTGCCGTCGGAGGTTGTTGTTTGATGATCCTGATGCGGGCACTGGTGCCTTTTTCGTAGAGTGCGGTTGCCGCATTGCTCAGTGCATGACCGAGAGCGGCCGTCGGATGCTTCGGGTCGACGGTCAGATTGGCGGCCGTCATTGCCTCATCAAGCGCTTCGCCGGCTTTGCGCAAGCGCTCGGCTTCCTCATGGTAGATCTCCTCAATCTCGACCGGGATACGTTGACCTCGTTTGATGCGCGCCTCGGTGCGCCGGTGGAACGCCGCCAGGCCATCGAGTAATGCTTTTGCGTGTTCGACCGCTTTTTTGATGTTCGGTCTGGCCTTGGCAGGTTGGGTTTTGGTGATGCCGTGTTCGACCCATACACCGGGCGATTTTTCGTGAAACGTGGCAATAACGCCGGTCAGTTCTCCGCGCACCTCGACCAGTTCGGTGTCTAGGCCATCCGTGCTTTTTTTCCGTTCCCCAACGAGCGTGCCCTTGAATCTGGTGCTGATGATCTTGCGACTCGACGTCGGTTTCGCTGGGCCTGGCAACGGCTCCAGCAGATGTTTATTGCGCAGCAGGTCAGCCAGACGCACGTCTGTGTGTGCTTTGAATTCGATGACCCGAGTCCGTACATGCCCCAGCCGAGTGGTCTGGAGTTGATCGGGAAACTCCGCGACTAGGTCGGCAAAACGTTGGTCCACCGCGGCAAACTGCTCGGAAACGTTGCTCAGGGCTTCGATTCGATCGCGCAAGTTGCTCAGGCTCTCATCGGCGGTCAGATCATCGAGCTCTGAATATTCAGCGCAGCATCCTCGATGAGCGTTTCCAGTGCCTGTTGCGCGTCTGCCCGAGTCGCGGTCTCGCCGGGCTTGACGCAGATCTCTTGCCCAAGACTGATCTGCAACAGCTTGAGGTCATTGAGGTCGTAGCTCGGGAGTGCCTTTCGATAAGTTGAAACGGTCTCTACGGCTTCTTTGCCGAGCAGCTCGAGTTCTGCGAACCGGGCATGGGCAGCCTCGATCTTTTCGATGATGCCTTGGGTTTGATCGGTGATGTTTTCACAGGACTGGATAAACTTTTGCGGTTCGACATGGGTGTGGTCAGCGATCATCGAGATGGTCGCGTTCACATTGGTCTGAAAATCGGTGTTGTGCTGGCTGAGCCATTCCTGCCCCAGAAACAACAGCATCTGCAGGCGTTCGATCATGACTGTCCGATAGTTGGGCACTGTCTGTTTGCGGTTCAGTGACTTGATTTTCTCGACGTTTGCCGCGTACGCCTTGTCGAGCGAGTCGAGGGTGTCCAGGTACTTTTTGCCAACGGCTTCGTCCACGGTCGACGATGTATCGTGCATTGCGTTATGGGCCGCGTCGAGTTGACTCTGCTTGTCTGCCATCGTGTTGTCGAAAGCTTCGATTTCGGCAATCAGTGCCTGTACTTTTCTGAGGTTCTTGCCTCTTTCCTGTTCGCGCCCACTGCGCAGTCCACCGCCACGCAGGCGCAATCTCAGGTCGATGATCCATTGACCGCCGGCGGTGCGGGTCAGCAACGGCCCCGCGAGGGGGGGGTGCCGGCGCGAGTCGATGATCTGTACGTCCTGGTTTTCGTTGATCAGTACTTCGAACCAGCGGTCGCCGACCGATGCGTACCATTTCTTCTGTTTTGCGTAGAGGTGGCGATGTACCCCTTCGTTGGCTTCGGCGCCGAGTTCTTTGGGTTTGTCGATCTTGAAACTGTCGAGCAGCGCTGCAAGTGCGACGGGGGAGCGCTTCAGTGCGGTCACCGTATTGAGCGACATGTGATGAGCGACAGGCAGTTCGGTACCGGCCATGTCCGGCAAACGCTGCGGTTTGATGGTCTTGGGGGCGGACGTTACGGGTGGCGTTTCTTCTGGCGTCGTCGCAATCGATTCATGCTGCGGCTTGTTCCCGACCGCTGCACGATGGGCCAGTACCATGCCCAAGGCGAGGAGAATGTCGGCGATTGCTGTCCAGGCAGTTTTGTCGGTCTGTTCATTCTCGACATCGCTGATTTCCTGCAAATCGTCCATGATCTGCCAGATCCACGCTGCCGTGCCGGCACTGCGACCGAGGAATGGCAACGCTGCATTGAACACCATCCAACCGCCGCGTTTAAGTGTCGCCCAGCGTGCCTCCGCATCCGATACCGATTGCCGTTCGGCTTGTGTGATGACGGCCTGGACGTTGCTCTCATACAGTGTTCCCCGCACATCGCTCTCAATCGCAGCGGTCCCCAATGCAACAGGCCCTGACATGTCGAACGCGGTGGTCGGGTTCACCAGCAGTTGCGGGATCGTCCACACCGAGGGCAGCCTGGCGGTGAATACGAACTGGCTGTAATTGAAGCGCACATCGTCCGGCAACCAGGCGAGTACCGACTCGCGAAGCTGTCGCGAATGCTCGATGGCGTAGAGCAGGTTGGCGTGGCCTGGATACTGGATCAGCGCCATTTCGAACAGCGGTCGATAGAGTACGCAGGGGCCTTTTTCCACTTCCCTCGGACCGATGACAAACATGTTGTTGACGACATCCGTGCGTGAACTGCTGCGGTGGGCGATGAACGACAAAGGCCGAATGACAATCTCCTCGCCATCGATGTGCCGCTGCTCTGCGGTGTTGCCCAGTGCTGCGGCGACATATCGGTACCCTTTTTCATCCATGCCTGCTTTGCCCTGGATCTTGTGTTGCAGCGCCAGGAGCGGCAGTTCTATGGGTATCTGGCTGGTGTAGAGCGCTTGCAGTTCGGACGCTTGCCGGGTGTCGTCAATCAGCAATTTTTGCAGGTACTGCGGGTAGGTCTTGCCGATGTCGACGGTACTCACCAGTTTTTCAAGGTAGGTCACGGTCAGCCAGTCTGGTAACGCGTGGTCGCCGTTGTAGTGCACGGTTTTATTGCCCAGGGGCTGGCCCGCCAGGTTTTGCAGGGCCAGTTCACTGAGCGAAAGCGTCTGAGTCTGAATATTGCCCGGCAATACGAACGTGCCCCATACCACCAGGCTGGTGATGGTGATCTGGAGGTCATCGATCTCGATCTTGTCCGCTGTCGGATGCTCCTTGAGCATCTGCTGCTTCAGGGCCTGGCGGGTGAATTTTTGCAGGCTGACCACTTCGCTCTGAAACGTTTTTCCCTGGTTGGAATGCTGCACCGTCGTCAGATCCAGCAGGTGTCGGCTGTAACGGGTTTGATCGGCGGGAAGGGCATTGTCCAGCCAGGCGGGCAGTAGCGGCCCCAGACGATCTATATGCGGTTTGAGACGCGGTGTGGCCCGGGTGGTGGTCGCTGAGCCCTGGCGAGGGAAGAGGTTGTCGAGGGTCGAGTCTTGAAAAAAATTGATCTTGCCCAAGGCTTCGGCCTCCAGGGCGATCAGTGTGCAGGCCTGATGATCGAAGAAATGGCCCTGCGGCTCGACCAGTCGCCACTTCAGGCCAGCACTGGAAACGCTCTGCCAGAACTGCGGCAGGGCTTCGCCGAATGCATCCAGCGAGTCGAAGCACTGAAAACCGTGGACCACCGAGTGGGTAAGAACCACTGTGCGCTTTTCGACAGTTCCGATCAGCACGGCACAATCAAGCAGGGTCACGTGTTCCGGGTGTTTTGCGTCGTCCCGGTCGAGGTCTATCAGGCAGGCGCGAGTCTTGTAGGCGTCGTTGAGACGTTGTTGTTTGTCCGGGTTTTGGTAGACGGCGTGGGCAATGGCACGCTGGTCGGCATCCCAGCCAAGACTGGCGTCGACGTTCCACAGATTACGCAAGGCATCGGACATTTTTTGCCAGCGCGGCTGTCCCGGATACGCGAATTCATCCCAGTAGTCGACGTGTTGTTCCTTGAAGGCGATGAACAGCAAAGGCGCCAGTTCGTTGAGCAGCAAACCGATGGCGTCGATCTTGACCGGCAACTGGACAGCCGTCTGGATATCGGGCTGCAAGGTCAGAAAGTGTTCACCATCGAGGTAGGTCTCCGCCGTGCCGGACAGGCCCAAGCGTACCAACGCATCAGTCAGCGATTCGATCTGAGGGCGGCCGGGAATGACTTTGTCGTTCTGAATGATCCAGGTCGGTTTCACGACCATCGCCAGTTGCGGGTCGATATTGAGGTCCGGGTACAGCGTCTTGAGTGCCGGACGCAATGTCTTTGTGGCGACTTCTCGCACTGAGGGGCCGGTCACCAGTTGGGTGACTACATCAACGGCACTGGCTGAAGAATGTTCGGACATGGGCAACACCTGCTCTGATTGGGGGGCACGCTTAAGGGCGTCGAATCAGGGCAAGGTAGAGGCCGCGTTTCAGCGGTGTGCGGTACATACATCTCGCAGACAAAAAAAGACCCGCCAAAGCGGGTCTTGCCGTGCCAATCCGTTTCAGGCGCTTTTTATCGTTCAAATCCTTCAAGCACGTTCACCGCGTTGATGCCGATTTCCTCCACTGCGTAACCGCCCTCCATGACAAACAGCGTTGGTTTGCCGAGGGCGGCAATACGCTTGCCCATCGCCAGGTAGTCGGGGCTATCGAGTTTGAATTGCGAGATCGGATCGTCCTTGAATGTGTCGACACCGAGCGACACCACGATGATGTCGGCGCCGTAGCGGTCGATCTCGTTGCAGGCCTGTTCCAGCGCAGCGCTCCACATGTCCCAGCCTGAACCGGCGGGCAGCGGATAGTTGAAGTTGAAACCCTCACCGGGGCCTTCGCCGCGTTCATCATCGTAGCCGAGGAAAAACGGAAACTCCGCTTCCGGGTGGCCGTGGATCGAGGTGAACAGTACGTCGCTGCGCTCGTAGAAAATCGACTGGGTGCCGTTGCCGTGGTGATAGTCGACGTCGAGGATCGCGACTTTTTCGTGGCCCTGATCGAGGAACGCCTGCGCGGCGATGGCGGCGTTGTTGAGGTAGCAATAACCGCCCATCAAGTCGCTGGCGGCGTGGTGTCCCGGTGGGCGGCACAGGGCAAAGGCACCGCGCGCACCCCCCTGAATCGCCGCTTGCGCGGTCAGTGCCACTTGCGCTGCGCTATAGGCGGCCTGCCAGGTGCCGGCGGTGATCGGCGCGCCGCCGTCGAAGCTGTAATAGCCGAGTTGGCCGTGCAGGCTGGTCGGTTTGATTGCGCGCAATGTGCGGGCAGGCCAGGTGTAGGGCAGCAGATCGCCGTCGGTGTTGAACTCGGTCCAGCGCGCCCACGCACCCTTGAAAAACTCGAGGTAATCGCGGCTGTGGATGCGTGCGATGGGTTCAAGGCCGAAATCCTGGGGGGCTCGGACCGGGCCCAGGTGTTGGTTCTGCACGCGTTGCAGCACGTGGTCGGCGCGCGAGGGCATCTCGAAGCAAGGCTTGAGCTGGCCATCGATCAGTTCGCAGCGGCCATGGTGCAGGTGGTGATCGTCCGAGTAGATCGTCAGCATTTGTTGTTCTCCGCAGGGCTGGTTCGGTGGCCTCAAGTGTTGCGGCGTACAACGATTCGGAGAACGGCAGGAAAGGCCAAAAGGGGATTGATATGGCCAAAAATCATGACCGCAATTGGCCCCTCAAGCCTGCATCAGAAAAATGCGATCCCACAGAGATTTGTGTTCAAGCGGTTGGGACGAGGTTGTCCAGCACACGGTTGCTCGCCGGTTCACTGAGCATGGCGAAAAACCTGTGGGAGCGGGCTTGCTCGCGAAGGCGGGGTGTCAGTTTATGCATCAGGTGACTGACACGGCCTCTTCGCGAGCAAGCCTGCACACTGGAATCTCAGTGCGGCCTGAACTGACTCGGCGCCACGCCGCTCCAGCGGACGAACGCATGGCGGAAACTCGCGGTCTCGCTGAAACCCAGGTGTTCAGCGATGCGGTAGATCGGCAGTTGATCTTCACAGAGCATTTGTTTGGCTCGTTCGAAACGCAATTCGTCGAGCAGTTCCTGATAGCTGCTGCCCATGTCTTTGAGGTGCCGACGCAAGGTGCGCGGTGAGCACTTCATTTGCTGCGCCAGCCCCTCAAGCCCAGGCGCGGCGTTCAACTGGGCGCTGAGCAATTGGCGAATTCTTCCCAGCCATGCCTGACGCCCTGTGAACTCGAGATTCTGTTTGCGGCAGCGTTCGGCCATGGCCTGATGAGTAATGCTGTCGGCCAGGGGTAACGGTTGATCGAGCCAGTGCTTTTCGAACGCAAAGGCGTTGTCCTTGGCGGCGAAGTGCAACGGGCTGGCGAAATGCTCGGCGTAGCTGTCACGGTAATCCGGCGCCGCGTGTTCAAAGCGTGTGGCGAGCAGCGGTAGCGGATGACCGAGCAAGTCGTCGCAGATGACTTTCAGTGACACCAGACAGAATTCGGCATTGAACGCGGCCATCGCCGGACTCTCGCGATAATCGGCCGCAACGAACCAGACGCGCTCGCCGTCGTCCTCAAGGTTCAGCTCGAAAAGTGTTCCCAGCAACGCCGGATAACGGATCGCCAAATGCAAAGCGTCACCGAAGGTGGCACAGGTCAGGAGTGCGTAACCAAGCATGCCGTAGCAGGAAACGTGCATGCGCCGGCCCAGTTCCAGGCCGATGTCGTGCTTGAGTGCGACCGCGTTGGCGCAGACCTGCATCTCCTGATTGGTGGTGATGCGCGTATCGGCTCGGCTCAGATCCGCCGCACTGATGCCGCTGCCGGCCAGCAGCGCCTGGCTCGACAAGCCTTCGGCGTTGAAGGTGTTGAGTATCAGGGAGACGGCGTTGAGGGTGGTGAGGTGGGAGTGGAGCATCAGTGTCTTCCAGCCAGGGGATGCTGGAAAAGAGAGCAAGTTGTGTGCCGCGACGCTTGTGGTGTCAGTCCGGTCCAGCCCTCACCCTCTGGGAGAGGGTGAGGGGCGATCCAACGCCATGCTCAGACCAGCTCACCACACAGGTCGAGTTCGACCAGTCGGCGGACTTCAGCGGTTTCCAGGCCTGCACCGAGCAATCCGTTCAACTTGCCGAACGCGGCCTCACGGGTCATGCCGCCACCGGACAACACGCCAACGCCCCGCAAGCGACTGCCCGCCTCGTAAACGTCCAGTTCGACGCCGCCTTCATGGCACTGCGTGACCGCCACCACGACCACACCGTTGTCCCGCGCGCGGGCGAGGCTGGCGAGGAACGCCGGATTGTCGCTCGGCCCGGTACCGCTGCCGTAGCACTCCAGCACCAAGCCCTGAATGCCGCTGTCGAGCAGGCCATCGAGGATTTGCGCACCGATGCCGGGGAACAGTGGCAACACGGCAACATTCGCCAATTGTTTTGGCTGGTTGTAATTCAACGCCGCTGGAATCGAGGTGGCTTTCACGCCGCCGCCCTGACGCTCCAGACGCTTGAATGGATGACGGCCGAAGCTGCGCACTTTTGCGCAACGGGTCGGTGCCAGCCGTTCGCCGTGGAAGTACAAGTGCACACCCGGCGCCAGGCCTTGGCCGAGGGCAACCAGTGCGCCGCTGAGGTTTTCCCAGGCATCGCTGTCAGTAACGCCGGCCGGCAGCATCGAGCCGGTGAAGCACACGCGAGCGTGCAGGCCGAGCAACTGGAAGCTCATCGCCGCTGCGCTGTAAGCCAGAGTGTCGGTGCCGTGCAGGATCAGCACGCTGTCGCAGCCTTGCCCATCAACGGCGTCGACCACCGCTTCACGCAGTTGCTGCCAATAGGCCGGGGTCATGTTGGCGCTGTCGATCAGCGGCGACATCTCGCGAAAGCGCCACTGCGGCACGACCAGTTCAGGCTGGCTGTGCAGGTACTCGCGCATCCGCGCTTCGAAACCGGACGCCGGGGCCAGGCCATTGGCGCTGGCCTGCATGCCGATGGTGCCACCGGTGTACAACACCATGACGTGCTGGGCGGCAGGATAAGTCGAAGGGTTCATAGGATTCTCCGAAACGATGAGTTCCTTGTGGGAGCAGGCATTGCATCACAATAACTGACGGGCGCAGAGGATGCGCCCGTCATTCACCTATCAGCGTTGCGCTGCAGGGACGCCTTGCGGCTCGGCTTGCGTCTTGCCGGTAGCGGCAGACGGGTTGGCCGGCCAGGCTTTGCGGTCCAGGTCCAGATCCGGGAACTTGCTCGAATCGAATACCGGGGTCTTGATGCCGGCCGAACGCTGGTCATCGTAGTCCCGCAGGATGCGCATGCCGACCTTGAACAGCAGGAACAGCGCGATCAGGTTCACGAACGCCAGCAGGGTCATGGTGATGTCTGCGAAGGCGAACACGGTGCTGAGGTTCTCGATGGCACCCCAGAAGATCAACACCAGTACCAGCGCGCGGTAGCCGATCAGCGCCTTGCGGTTTTCACCGATCAGGAAGCGCAGATTGCTTTCGCCCAGGTAGTAGTTGTAGAGAATCGAGGTGAACACGAACAGCGCCAGGGCCACCGAGATGAACATCCGGCCCCAGTCACCGACCACGGCGGCCAGCGAGTTCTGGGTCAGGGCAATGCCGTCGCCTTCGAAGCCCGGGGTGTAGAAACCCGAGAGCAGGATCAGCAGCGCGGTGCAGGTGCAGATCACGAAGGTATCGAGGAACACGCTGAACGCTTGCACCACACCTTGTGCCACCGGGTGCTCGACCGACGCCACAGCCGCCACGTTCGGTGCACTGCCCAGACCGGCTTCGTTGGCGAACACACCACGCTTCACGCCCATCACGATCGCGGTGCCGATCAGGCCGCCGAAGGCCTGGTCGAGACCGAAGGCGCTCTTGACGATGGTCATCAGCATGGCGGGTACTTGGTCGATTTGCAGCACGATCACGTAGATGGTCACGCCGATGTAGATCAGGGTTTTCACCGGCACCAGCAGGTCAGCGACCTTGGCGATGCGTTTGATCCCACCGATGAACACCAGGCCCAGCAACACCGCCAGGCCGATGCCTGTGTAGGTGGTGTCGAAGCCGAAGGCATTGTTCAGCGAGTGGGTCACGGCGTGGGCTTGCAGGCCGTTGAAGGCGAAACCGAAGGTCACCAGCAACAGGAACGCCATGACCATACCCAGCCAGCGCTTCTGCAGACCGTGCTGGATGTAGTAGGACGGGCCGCCACGGTAGGTGCCATCGGAGTCGGTACGTTTGTAGAGCTGACCGAGCGAGCATTCAAAGAAGCTGCTGGACATGCCGACCAGGGCGGTGACCCACATCCAGAACACCGCACCCGGCCCACCCAGGGTCACGGCGATGCCGACACCCGCGATGTTGCCTGCACCGACGCGGCCGGCGAGGCTGAGCATCAGGGCCTGGAACGAGCTGAGTTGCCCGGCGCTGCTTTTCAGGCTGTCGCGGAACACCGCGAACATGTGGAAGAAGTGACGAAATTGAACGAAACGCGAGCGAATCGTGAAGTAGCTACCGAGCCCGACAATGAGCACGATCAGTACTTTCCCTGAGAGGAAGTCGTTGATGACTTCGAGCATGGATTTATCCTCGCTGTTTTTTGTGTAAGCAAATACTGGATGGTAGAAACATCGTGTTACACCGGCGTGCATACGGCACGACGGGTGAGGCGATGATTTCGTCCCGGATCCATTTCGCGGGTTTGTTATTAGTTCGGGTTTCGCATGGGTTATGGCCTCGTTACCGACGACCGCTCACGCGAAGAGGGGCGGCACTATACCTATCAGTGCGGCGCCCGTCTGCACGGTTGTGGTGCAAGCGACGAAACGAAGCTTTGAAACACCCGACGTTACCGGCGCCGGGCTTGTGCAGGGACTGCTGTCTGTGGGGGCGGGCTTGCTCGCGAATGCGGTGTGTCAGGTTCATTTTGGTCGACTGACACGACGCCTGCGCGAGCAAGCCCGCTCCCCCATGAAGCAACCCCCAGACATACGGGTCTCAGGGTCAGAGCGTTAAAAAAAAGGGCCTGGGGACTGATCCCCAGGCCCTCAAAAGGTGAGAGGTGTCTAGTCCCTCGACCTGGTGAGTGGTGCTACAAACAACCTGTTGGTTCAGCCCTTCAGCGGAACCAGACGCGGAGCAATCATGTTTTCCGGGCGCAGGATGTCGGCGAGCATGGCTTCGTCGAGCAGACCTTCCTCGCGCACCAGTTCCAGCACGCCGCGGCCGCTTTCAAGGGCGATACGGGCAATGCGGGTGGCGTTTTTGTAGCCGATGTACGGGTTCAGTGCGGTGACCAGACCGATCGAGTGTTCGACCAGTTCGCGGCTGCGCGCTTAGTT